>JBBDKX010000022.1 GCA_040879145.1 Candidatus Spechtbacterales bacterium
TTACTGTTTTGTTTTTATGGGCAATATATTTCTTACTTTGGTTGTCATTGGCTCTTTTAAAGCTTTCTTTATAATCTTGTTGATTTCTTCTTCATCCATAGTCTCCACTTCAAGCAAGTGCTCTGCAAAACTCTCAACTACGTTCCAATTATCTTGAAGAGTTTTGTGAGCCAGGATTTCCGCTGTTTCAATTATCTTGTCAATTTCTTCTTCTATTTGAAGTTTGACCTCGTTAGACCACTTAAATGACTCCGTGTTGTTTCCACTGGAGCGAAATATTCTGCGCTGAAGCTTTTCGTTTTCGGCCATACCGTACTTAATAACCATGGCTTCGGCTAAATCGTTTGCCTTTTCATAATCATCCGCGCCGCCGGTGCTTATTGTGCCCGGATATTTTATTTTCTCCGCGATTCTACCGCCAACCATAACAGCTATTCTTGCGATAAGGTCTTTGCGAGGGAAAAGCTGTTTATCTTTTTCCGGTGCCGCCATGGTGTGTCCAAGCGACTTATCTCTGCCCACAATTGTTATGTGATTAGGATTGTCAGCTTCAGGTACAAAGTAGCCTGTAAGGGCGTGGCCTGTCTCATGATACGCCACACGCTCCCTTTCATCATCCGAAAGCAGGTTTCTGCGCTTTGTGCCTGTCATTACTCTGTCAATTGATTCAATGAAGTGCTGCATTGAAACTTTGTCTGCATCCGCTTCTCCCGCGGCAATACATGTTTCGTTAACAATGTTTTCAATATCAGCTCCGGAGCAGCCATAAGTCCTTCTGGCAAGGCCTTTGAGGTTAACATCTTCCGCAAACATATCCTTGTGCTTAATTCCCGCAATCCGGCTTTTTTTCTTCATGTGTACATCAAATATGGCCTCGCGCGCGATTATGTCAGGATTATCTATTTTAATATGTCTATCCAGACGTCCCGGGCGCGTAAGCGCGGGGTCAAGGTTTTCTATAAAGTTAGTGGCCGCGAATATCACAACATCAGCACTAGTAGCAAATCCATCCATCTGCTTAAGAACCTCATTGAGTGTATTGTTGTGTTCTGTGTCTCCACCTGATTGAGCCTGGCTTCTTTTACCGAGAGCGTCTATTTCATCTATGAAAACAACGCATGGCGCATTTGCTTTTGCTGTATCAAAAAGCTCTCTTACTCTTTTTGGTCCCGTGCCTACCCAAATTTCAGCGAAGCTGGAGCTCAGCGGCATAATAAACGGCCTACCCAGCGCCTTTGCGACAGCCTTTGCCATCATGGTCTTTCCTGTACCGGGAGGGCCGTACAAAAGCACACCCTTGGGAACCTTACCGCCGAACTTAGCAAGCTGTTTATTCTTTTTGAAAAACTTAATTACCTGTTCAACTTCATGCTTTGCTTCTTCATTGCCGGCAATATCATCAAAAGTCACCTCTATATCCTCAGGGTTGATAATCTCAACACTGCTTGGAACATTCTTTAATGCTTTTTTGTTACGATCCGGCGAGGCTTCAATTGCAATGGCTTCTTGTTTATCGTCTTTATCTTCACCACCGTCTTCGTTTGTTTTATCATCTTTCACGGGATTCAATTTTTTGATAAGAAAAAAAACAAACAACAAAGCCATAATAATTCCAAAGATAATACCTGCCGGTACACCTACCCATACAAGCACGGTAAAAACCAGCAATAAGCCGACAATTTTTAATGCAAGCTTAACACTTGATGGTCTTTTATTCCAAAAACCGTCCTTTTCATCTTCGGATGGCGGTTCCGGCGATTTTTCGCTGTCTTCAAATTCCTTATCATCATCCACTTTAAAACCTCCTTTATTTTTTAAGCTACTGTAAAAAATATAGCACAAAGAAGCAGTGTTTACAATAAAAACCCCTCTTTAGGATGTAGAGGGGTTTTTAAAAAGAACATTAATCAATCTCTGAAGACTCTTGTGAAAATAGCTTCTTTATCTGTCTCAATATTTCATGATGCTTCTCCAGTTCGCGGGCCGCATCAATCATTTTGCCTTCCGCCTGATAAGCTAAATAGCTTTCAAAGTGGTCTATGGCCCTTTGAATCAGTATGGTTGCGACAACACTTTGATCCGTACCAGCCGGCAAATCAGGCAAAGATACATGACTTGAATCCATTTTAGAAAAAAGTGCGTCAAGCGCTTCATCAAGAGTATCTCCCCAGGCAACATATTCACCTATTGAGACAATTACTTTCTGGAGACGAGGTATAGGAGAGTTGTTAGACTCAATATATATGGGTTCAACATTCAAAACCGTGCCTGCGATAGGTATGGTTATCATATTTCCGCGAATTACCGAAGACCCTCTCTGGTCCCAAAGCGTCATTTGCGCCGACATCTCCGCGTCAGAATCAACATATGACTCTACCTGCTGAGGACCCGGTATCAAACGATGGCTGGGTAATCTATAAATAACTATATCGCCATAATTATCCCCATCAGAACGAGCCGCCATCCAGGCTATAAGTTGAAGTCGTTCACGCCCCATTTGTCCTTTCGGTGTAAAAGGCACGCCCAAAACAAACTCCTGCTCATCTTTTCCGGGAAGCTTCATAAGAACGTAATACGGTCTAACGTAAACCGTTGCTTCAGATACCGAAGTTAAAACGCCTCCCATACTTGTGTTTATCGTGGATTCTCTTGAGTACTTCTCCGTTGCAAAATCATACACATCTTCGCGCTTATAAAAAGTTTCAACATTTTCCATGTGATAGACAGAGTAAATCTCAGCCTGTGTAAGCAGCATCTTTTTGGGATATCTCACATGCGCGAGAATACCCGCGGGCATATCCTCCTTGTCTTTAAACAAGTCCGGAAAAATGTTCCGCCACGCCTTAAGTATGGGGTCGCTATTATCAAACGCGTAAAAATTAACCGTGCCGTCATAAGCATCTATTGTCACCTTAACTGAATTTCTAATGTAATTCATGCCTGATTTTGAAGCGGAGTAAGGAAATTTATTTGTTGTAGTGTACGCGTCTAGCATCCACATCAACCTTCCCTCTTCCGTTACAACCAGATAAGGGTCGTCTTCATACTTTAAGAACGGGGCAAGTTTTTTTACCCTGTCCATTACATTTCTATGCAGAATAATGCGCGAATCAGCATGTATAGAATCTGATGTATACAAGTTCACACCATCGGTGTGATATGCAACAATCAAACGCCTCAAACTAAATTTATCTCCCAGCTCTATACCGGCCTTGCCACTATAACGCGAATTAACAACAGTCTGTCCTACTTGATAACTAAACTCATCTTCTTCTGTGTTTATAATAACGAAGCTATTGGTGCGCATTCCAAAATAAACCTCGGCGCGTACCACCTCAAGATCGTCAACAGAACTTTTCACAGGAACATCATGCATGAATAAAACCGGTAAACCTCCCTCAAACTCATTTACAGGTATCATTACCACGCCATATCCGTGCGTGAATTTAAGACGCAGGTTAACCCAGGTTTTTGCGGCAGCATCAAGAAGGTTCTGATTCAACTCGCGTACGGCTATAATTATCTGTCTGTATTCGCCATTTATGTAATAACGAGATTCGTATACATCTGAAAATTCATAGTATCTCCTAAACTCCTGGCTCTGCCTAAAGAAGTTAATAAGCGCGCGCTCATCAGCAATACGTATGTTTTTAAGCGTTTCCACCTCATTGAGTACGTCATTAGGATCAAGAGATTTACTTGATGAACCGTCTCTTTCTGTGTCTAAAGCGGGGTCGTAATTTTCCACTGTTATCTTATCCAGATTATAAGCAATTTGAGTAAACTTAATGTTCCATTCAATATACTGGCGCTCAAGTTCAAGCTCGTTAGGTTTTACGGTGATGTTTTGCACAAACGTTGGCACTATAAGCAGGGCCAGCATAAAAGCAAAGGCTACTGATGATGGCGCGAATAACGCAATAATCTTCTTCTTTGTTGTGCGAAACAAAAACGGCGCGACAAAGAATACAATAGAAGAGAGAGATAGCACCGCAACAAGTATTTTGTTAAGTCCTATTCTATGGACTGCATCCACGTAATTTACGCCGGAAAAAGCACCATTATCATCAAACAAATAGTTGTACGGAACTAAGTAGCGCTTATATGCAAAAACAGCAGCGAAAAGCCCGAACATTGTAAAAAACAACGGAGACATTGTTTTAAGCACATACCCCTTAAACACATTCTCTACAATTCCATAACTCTTTTGGTCATAGGGCATCGTTGTGTAAACAAGCGCTAAAACAAAAAAGATTTGAAGAATTAGAATCCACAAAACACTGTTGCCTATAGCTTCCAAAAACGGAAGGGCAAAAACATAGAACCCCACGTCTTTTCCAAAGATGGGATCTGTTACCCCAAACGGTTCGGCATTAAGAAAAAGCAGTACTGTTTCCCATTGTCCGGCAACTGTAATGGAAAAAATAAATCCCAAAAAGATGCTTACAACAATAGTCATCTGCGCTATCACATTCTGTTTCTCGTTGGAAAGTTTGTGAGTTTTAGCAATTAAAGACCGTGTCCATATACCCAAAGCGAGTGTACTGGTTAAAGCTGCAAATCCGCTTATCGCGGCAAGTGTGAACTTTGTTTTAAATACAGTGAAAAATCGGTTTTCTTGCCCTAATTCGCTAAACCATAAAACATCCAAATATACGGACGATGCCCACAGTATAAGTGAAAGAGATAACCAACCGGCAATCCATAAAACTATAGAGCGTTTCCATTTCTTAGAAGATGTAAATTCACCTCCAAAACCGGGCTTTTTTAACAAATTTCTATACAGATTCAATCCAAAAGGCAACGCAAAAAGGATATAAACTACGAATACTATCATTCCCATTATTCAATCCTCCTTTTTTAAGGTACTTTAAATTCTGGATTATTTTTACCACACATACAGCGCAACTGCAAGGAATACTAAAATTTGCCTACCCAAATTAAAACACAACAGATATCTGTTGTGTTTTAATAATAAGCGGTCCCAACGGGATTCGAACCCGTGTTACATGGATGAGAACCATGCGTCCTAGGCCAGACTAGACGATGGGACCGCAAAGAATATTACTTCTTGGGCGGGCTAATTTTAAAATATAAATATGGGGCTGAAAGACGATAAGACCGTAATCTCTTAGTACGATTATACTAAAGTATGCCAAATAATCAAGTTTATTTTTCTATAAGAATTTCCACTATTTTCTCCATTTCAACACTATGAGAACCCAGAACCAAAATAGCGTCACCTTTTTTTATTTTTTTATCAATTTTATGACCCGCATCTTCTGCTGTGATAAATCTTGAAATCTTTTGCTCTTCCATGCCATATTTTTTTGCCTCTTCTTCGGTAAAAATAACCTTATCGCCTACCAATATAAGTTCATCTGCATTGTGAGCTGCCAATTCACCTAAAACCCTGTGCAAACCTTCGGATTCCGCGTTAGCGCGCAAAAAAACGTCTCCCAAAATAATTACAAGTCTGTGCACCTCTTCTTCTTCCCGCAATTCCCCTAAAAATTCTATTGCCTCCCGAGCGCTAAGAGGAGTTACATCAAAAATATGGGTAATAAGCGCTGAAGATTTAATGGAATTATGTAACGTAAACGAATGCGCGGGAGGTTCATAATTTCCTAAATACTGGGTAGCGTCAACAAAATTAATGTCATAAAACAATGCGGCGCCCAAAGCGGCTAACGAGGCGTATATATTACGCTTCCCATAACAGTTTATAAGATTAAACGGTATAAGACTTCCGTCACGTTCAACTTTAAGCGCGACTCCCCCACTTACTTTTTGTTTTATATATATCCAATTTGCCGGACTTTCAGCGCGAATTGCCGCCCCGTCACTAAAGCCAAAGGATCTTTTAGCTATGGGTATTTCCCTTACAAGGTCATAAATTGTTTCATCGTCATGGATATACACCATATTAACTGCTTTACGGGCTTCACGGATAATTTTTTCGCTTCTCTTTTGGGCGCCCGCGAAAACATCTGTATAAGATGGTATATCACCCACAGCAACAACAACAGCCAAATCAATTTTTAATGTTTTTTTAATTTCCGCAAAATTATGACTATCGGGATCGGCATCAATAATACAGAACTGAGGAAAGTCGCCTTTCAAAAACAAAAATATCAATATTCCAAAAAATCCTCCTAAATTTTCGTAAAACTCACTAAAAAACCTATCCTCAGAAGAGTCAAAAGAGCGAAAATGGCGGCTTATAACCAATTGCACAGCACTCCTTGTCTCTTGACGTCCATAACGCCCAAAAACAACAACCAGACGGGGTTTATACTTTTTAAGCAGTTGGCGGACCAAAATCTTTTTCATTAATACACAAAAACTAAATTGTTACTTAGGGGGGTAGCCCCCTAAGTAACAACTGAAATACGCTTTAGAAACACAGGAATGAGTCAGATTCGCGAAGCGAGGGCGAAGGAGTAGTTTATCTACTTCAATGCCCGACTGACTAGAAGGTGGCTTACTCCTGTGCTTCCCGTAGGGCGGGTGTATATTTTCCATATCCTTCGTTTTCATCGTTCATGCACACCTGTGCATTTCACTCTTCAGGCCTAGGCTATGGAAAATATTCACTCCGCTAAATGAATTTCAGTTGTTACTTAGGGGGCACTTTATAATACTGCAGAATAAAAGACGATATGTCCCGAAACGTGGGGGCCACCGAATCAGATGAAAACCTGATTCCCTTTGGGTCATTCATTATGATAATTCCTATAAACTTAGGATCGTAAGCGGGAACAAATCCCACAAAAGAGTGTAGTGTTTTACTGGAATATCCCGCACTTCCCTCATTTGGAATTTGTGCTGTACCTGTTTTACCCGCCATTGAGTATCCCGGCACTGCCGCTTTTGAACCATATCCATTATCCACAGCGCTAACCATCATTGCTGTAATGCGAGAGGCAGTCATGGCTGAAATAGGACGACCCGCCTCCTCGGGCACTGTGTCCCTACTGCCATTTTCAGTTACTATCTTTTTAACAACATAAGGTTTCATCATAACTCCGCCATTCGCAATTGCGGATATAGAAGATAGAAATCTTATGGGAGAAAGACTAATGCCCTGTCCAAAAGAAGCTGTAGCAAAATTAATGTCTCTATTGGTGTTTTGTATATTTTTAATATTACCTTCCACCTCTCCGGGTAAATCAATACCTGTTTTTTTATGTAATTGAAAATTTTCTAAATACTCTCTGAATTTCTTTTTTCCCAATTCCTGTTGCGCGTAAACAACACCGGTATTTAAAGATTTCTCCATAACCTGTGTCATTGTCTGCTCTTCATGCGCTTTAAGGTCTGAATTTCTTATGGTATATCCGCTCAATTCCACTTTGCCGGTATCAACATAGGTAGTTTGCGGAGTTATTACTACCCCATCCATAGCCGCGGCAAGAGTTATGGGCTTAAAAACTGAACCTAATTCGTAAACAGATTGAACGGCATTGTTGTGCAAAACATGTATGTCCTCTATTTCGTTATACGTGTTTGGATTATAGTCAGGAAAATTTGCCATAGCTATAACTGCTCCGGTTTTAGGATCCATAAAAATAGCCGTACCGCTAACCGCATCATACCTGTTAACAACTTCCTCTAATTTTTTCTCAACCACAAACTGTATTCCGTAATCTATGGTGAGTTCAACATCTGTAGAATTTTCACCACCGAAAGAAAATAAATTTCCCAAAAGTGAGTTATTCTGAGCACTTCCCGCTAAAAGAGGATTGTAATATTCCTCCACCCCATATTGCCCCGTGCGATCAGAGCCGCTAAAACCGAGGAAACCCAAAACATGAGCTGCAACCTCTCCGGCTGGATAATAACGTAAAAGCTCTACACGAGTATATACACCGGGAAGCTTCATTTCCCTCAATTTTGTTGATTGTTCTTCTGTTAGATTTCTCGCTATAAGCGCGTATGATGAATTTTTATTCTGCAATCTCTCCAATATTTTTATCTCATCTTCTGTGGGTACAATAACTGCTTCGGATACTTTATCCAATACAAGCCTCTCATCAGAAACCTCTTTCGGATCTGCGTAAGCTACAAACAGCTCCTTATTTGCCGCTGCTATATACACACCTTCACCCGCATTATCCTGAAAATATATTTCCCCGCGCGGAATATTGGTTTCAACATCAACACCCTGTCCGCGAGCTAACGCTGTATAATACTTACCCTTTACTATTTGAAGATCATAAAGACGAAACAGAAGACCCGCGCTAATTAGCGTAAAAATAAGAAAAAGCGTATATATACGCCAGTTTAATGACAAGGTATCAACCGTAGAGGTTTTACCTTTCCTCTTTTTATTATTTTTATTAACCATACAAAGCCAATTTTTATACTATTACCTTGCGGCAAAAGGAGAATCTGAAGGTCTTTCTATATAACTTACATTCTGAACCTCAGTATACGAAAGAGAGTCGCTTCTTTCAAGTACATAATCAAGTGAACTAACTTCGCTCAAATCTATTCTCAGTTGGCCTACCTCTTTTCTCGCTTCTTTAACCCTGTCGTTCATGTCTTCTGTGGCGTACTCCACCCTGAGCGCGTTGGCGGCCAAAAGCGCGTAAACTACAAACAATATTCCCGCTATTAAGACAAGAACTGCTACAGGTAGGTTGATTGTTTTTAGTTTATTCATTTTTTTAAACTTTAAATAGTCTTAATTTTGCACTACGGCTTCTGGGGTTGCGTTTCACTTCTTCATACTGAGGCTTTATTACTTTTTTTGTTAAATTTTCTCCCCTGTCTTCTGTTGCCCATTTTTTAAAAGTCTGCTTAACTATTCTATCCTCTAAAGAGTGAAAGCTTATCACGGCTATCACTGTTCCTTTACCTGCTATAGATAAAGCGCCTTCAAGTCCGTGTTCTATGCTTTCCAACTCACGATTCACAGCTATTCTTAATGCCTGAAAGACTTTGGTGGCGGGGTTTATCCTGCCCCTGAAAGGTATTACTGTAGAAACTACATTTACCAAATCCCCTGTAGTTTCTATTTCTTTCATCCGCCTCTCTTTAATAATGGCTTCGGCTATCTGATGCGCCCTTCCCTCTTCACCATATTCACGAAAAATGTGCTCCAAATACTCGCGGGGGGCATGATTAACAATATCTCCCGCTGTTTGCAACTCTTCATCTTTGCGATCAAAACGCATATCCAGAGCTTCGTTCTTTTGAAAGGTGAATCCTCCTCCACTCTTTTCTAACTGCCAGGAAGAAAATCCAAGATCAAAGAGTATTCCGTTCGGTCTCACAAAATCATTCCCTTTCGCAATTTCAGCCACATTAGCAAAATTTCCATTTCGCGGAATTACGACATTCTCTAAACCCTCCCTTTTTACATTCTCTTTAAAGACTTCAAGAGAATGAGGGTCTGCATCTATTGAAAGAACTCTTCCGTGAGGAGCTACCAGCTTGGCAATAGCCAGGCTATGCCCCCCTTCTCCTGTTGTGCAATCTATGTACCACTCCCCTTCCCTGGGAGAAAACTTTTCCAATATTTCATTTAAAAAAACTGGTATATGTACTGGCATATTTTTGTCCCGATACCGCCCGAATCTTTGATTCGCTTGCGGTATCGTGGATCCTCGACGCTATCAAAATCTTTGATTTTGTTATAGCGTCGGGATTCGCTTCGCCTGCCTGCCGGTTTACGTGCCGGTTGGTACGCAGGCAGGCTCATAAAATTAGGATTTAGGATTTAGGAAGAGAAGAACATCTGGTACTTCGAGAGGTTGCATAGCGAAGCTATAAACTAAACCCCCAAATCCCCTAATCTTTCAGCTATGTCCCCCGCATTTTTCTCACTCTTGCTTTTGTACATATTCCAAAGTTTCTCGTCCCAAACCTCTATTCTGTTGTAAACTCCTGTAACTACAACTTGTTTTTTTAATGATGCATAACTTTTCAGATAATCAGGTATCAATATTCTTCCAAGGTTGTCTACCGAAACCTCCATAGCACCTGCGAGCATCAAGCGTGCAAATCCTCTTGCGTCGCTCTGTCCCAACGGAAGAGAACCTATTTTGTCAGCCAGTTTCTTCCATTCAGGTTTTGTAAAAATAAACAAACAGTTATCTAAACCTCTTGTTATAACAACGCTTCTGCCAACCTCTTTACGAAATTTAGCCGGTATAGCCAGTCTTTTCTTGGTATCTATATTGTGTGTAAATTCTCCTAAAAGCATACAGTTATCCCCAGAACGGCTTAGTTATCCCCACTTTTATCCACAATTCGTTCTATACTTACCATTTTAACCCACAATAGCTACACTATGCAACACCTTATATGTGGATAATCTTTCTACAGATTTAAAACAAAAACCCCGTTATCAAAAACGGGGTTGTAAACTCTCAACAAGAACTACTTGCTCTTTGCGTATCTCTTCAACGCATGCCTGTACATAAACACCTCCGTAGGTGTGATAATCTGAAGTTTCTATTGCCTCAAGATCAAATACTCTCTCCCAACTCTTCACTATTTCCGCTTCTATCTCTTTTCCTAAAACAGGGTCGTTTTTATATTTTTTTTCTCTTTTTTTAAATTCACTATACTCTTCAGAGTCGAGGGCAATATAGTCATTGCTCAACACTTTAGACCATGGCTGCAAATCGGACAACAAGACCTTATCGCGCGAAATCTTAAATTCAATACTTATACCTTCTCCTTTATATAGCCAGCTGTGTATCGGAGATGTAGTTAAATTTGACAATGACAAGTGCTTGTACCAGGCCCAAATTGGATACTGAACAGAACACCCCGCAATCCTCTTGCGCATCTGGTTAACCATAAAGGCATAGGCAAGCTGAGTTTTACCCAGATATAAATCAAGTAACTCGCCTTTCACACTAAAGCGTCCTGGAAAATCAACCTCGTTCCTGCGCAATATACCAACACGCTGTAGTTCTTCCCAGTCGCGAACATGCTGAACAGTACGAAGTGTAATCTCTTCACTCAATTTAAACACCTCCTTTCTTTTGTAAAAACAACTGCCCAGATTATATGCTAAATTACCAACTTTGTCCATAATTTTTAATGCACAAACCGGTTTGTGCATTAAAACAAAAGGCCCCGAATTAACGGAGCTTGAAATATGTTAGCCCAATATACTTATATCTTCGTAACGGTATTTCTTTATACCCAAAAGGGACCTTCCAATGAGCCCTAAGCTGAAAATAAGCATCAAAGAACTTCCTAGAATAGCTTCATTGTTTACAATCTGAAGCAAAAATACTACTAACCAAACAGAAAAAGAGATATAGCTAACACCTAATGTTGCAACCCAAATCCAAAACTTCATTACATACACCTCCTTAACAAACTAGAGAAATAATACATTAAATTCTAAATTTTGTCAAAAATAAAAATCCGCCCACATTGGCGAATTAAAAATCTTAAGCGATTTTGATATTTGGATGCAGTGTTAGGAAGCGGCGAGGAGCGGAATAAGACGTAGGTGATAACTACGTCGTTGAGCACCACAGCCGCTGACAACGCAATGCGCCAAATAGGAAATCGCAAAAACTACCTTACTGCACTCCACGTATAGCGGTTTGAGGCATTCCATAACGCCCACCCCTCCATGTCAAATTCTTCAACCGCCCTTATCTGTTCCTTTATTTCATGGTCGTTATAAAAAGCTCCTAAATCAAAATCCTGCAACCATGAACGCACTATTACATTGTGGCCTTCAAGTTTTTTCATACCAAGCTCCATTGTGTAGTGCATTATTTCATAAGGATGGTCCGCCGGATTCGCGTACCCTATAAAACCGTCGGGATAGTGCGAAGGGTATGGCATCGGCATTATCACATCCACGTAGGGCGCAAGCTTTGCGATGCTCTGCCCTATCACCTTCTGGTCGCCTATAAATGTTATACCAAAAACATCAACTGACAAAACTGAGTTTATTCCAAGCTCTTCTTTGGCATATTTTGCAAAGTTTACTATTGTATTTTCTCGTGTTCCAAACTCGTCCAAGTTAGAATATTGAACCAAAGAAAGAGGCCCGTCTGTCGGGAATCGTATATAATCAAAATTTATCTCATTAAAACCTACATCCAAAGCTTTTTTTGCAATATCAACATTATATTCCCACACGGCCTTATTTGTAGGATCAGCCCAAACAACACCCTTGTAATCCGCCCATGGACCTCCGGTTGCAGAATTTTTTATTGCAAAATCCGGATTTTGCCCTACTACTACCGGATCCTGAAATATAACCATTCTCGCAATTGTATAAATTCCCCGTCTGTTAAGCTCCGGTAAAAGTTCTTCTAAAACGCTTACGTGAAAATCGTCATCTAACGCGACCCAGCCAACAGGGTTTTTCATTTCAAAAATAATCGCGTTAACTTCGGAGTTTTCAATTTCAGCAAGTATATCTGAAAAACGAGAGCTGTTATATGTACCATAGGATAAATGTATCGCTTTAACTTGTCCCGGGTCGGGTATCGGTTTTGGAGGAATATTTTTTTGAGCTATAAAAACATTTCCCACAGAGGGCGCGGGGTGTTGAATTGAAATAACATCATCTGTATTTACATTCCCCGGACCGGATACGGCATAAAAAAAGAGACCCGCTCCAAGTACCGCAAGTGACAATAATACAATAGCAACATCTTTTCTCATAATAAGTAATGATAGCATATAAGTATTTAAAAAAGAAAAGCACAGTATTAAACTGTGCTTTTTTCTTCTTTAAAGTGCTTTAGTGCTTTGCTATCTGAACAAGTGTAAATAATGTACTCATTAAAGAAGAGGCGAAGGATACAGCTATCACAGAGGGAGTGACTTCCCTAGTTAATAAGCCGTAAATGCCGGTGCCCAATCCAAGTCCTGCAAAAAATACATATGAAACTAAAACCATCTTCATCTTCCACCTCCTTTTTCTATGGTATTCCAGTTTCGAACAATCATATTTTAACACAATATCAAAAACTGTCAACAGGCGACACTGTTTCCTGCTTACTGTTATCTGATCAATTTATTAACCAACTTCTTGTGTGGTTTCTCAAGTATATCCAAGACAAATCGGTCAAACATTTTATATCTATATGAAAACTCTTCGGAAGTTAAAACTGTATAATAAAGCTCCGCTCCTGCTTCAGCTTCCACATTCTTAATAAAAACGTTTAATTTTTTTTCGTTAATAGAATCCCCCACCATAAACAGATCAGTGCGCAAATCTTCCCTCTGAGGTTTTATGAACATCCCGGATAAAACTACGAGCTTAATCCTTCCCAGACCCTTAATCTTTTCCAGCATCTTTTCCTGGTCCGCGGGAGATGATTTTAAAATAAGTTCCTGCAGTTCATTAAGTAAAACGAACTTGTGGTTTAAATAATATAATTTTTCACCTTTTCTTTTACTTGCGGATATAAATTTTATATCTTTAAAATCCTTAAGTTGTTTGTTAATCGCGGGAGCAGTTAAAAGAGTTCTTCGTTTTAACTCTTTAAGGGTGAGCTTATCATCCGGATTGCGCAAAAACAACTTCAAAAGACGAAGTTTGGCGGGCGAATCAAATAATTTTTCCAAAGCTTGCTGGCTCATATTAGCTTATAGCTATTAGCTTTCAGCTTATTAGCTATTCTATTATATATCATTATTGTTTAAAAATGTAAACAAAAACAGCCCAAAATTGGGCTGTTTTGCTAGATAAGGAAATTTTCAGATTTTGGCGTAGGTCAAGGCGTGGACGAGGAACGGAGTAAGACGTACAACTATGGTACGTTGTCGAGTACCGCAAGCCGCAACGCAGAGATACGCCAAAAGATAAATTTCCAACTATTTAAAGCTTACCTTTGCTCCTGCTTCTTCCAACTGCTTCTTAATCTCTTCCGCTTCAGCTTTTTCTACACCCTCCTTTATAATCTGGGGGGCGCTTTCCACCATATCTTTTGCTTCTTTTAGTCCAAGTTCGGGAACTACGCCACGAATTGCCTTAATAACACCTATCTTGTTTCCTCCACCATCTGTAAGTTCTACACTTACAATACCGCTATCATCGTCTCCTCCTTCATCACCACCTGCTGCCGGTGCTCCAGCCATCATCATAGGGGCTGCGGATGAAACTCCGAACTTATCCTCAAGAACCTTCACAAGCTCTGACAATTCGAGAACTGTCATTTTTTCTATCTTTTCTACAAGGTCCTTAAACTCTTTGGGAACCTCCACTTCCTTTGTCTCTTCTTTTGTTTCTTCCGCCTTCGCCGAAGCTTCGGCGGACACGTCTTTTTTTTCTTCTGTCATAGTTTTGTGGCTAAGCCCTTTGGGCCGCCATCTCCCTAGGCTGTGCCGGGATGGCGACTTTACGTCTAGCCACCGGCCTTCGGCCTAGGGATTCACTTCGCCTCACATTAACCGCTGATATATGCTGATTTTGCGGATTTTATGCTGATAACATCCGCATCTATCTGCTTTTATCCGCATTAATCCGCGGTTTAAACGAAGTGAGCTTAATTAATTTTTTTGTTCTTTAATTGCGTTAAGAGCATAGACCAGGCTTCGTAAAGTACCTCCGAGTACATTTACAAATCCGCTTATCGGAGCATTAATACTACCCACAAGCTTAGCCAAAAGCTCATCTCTTCCCGGCAAGGATGCAAGCTGTATAACCTCATCCATTTCCAGCACCTTGCCATCCATTAGTCCGGCTATAATTGCCGGTTTTTCCAGCTCTTTGCGTATGGTATTTACTACTTTCGCGGTTGCAACCGCATCACTCATTCCAAAAGCTACGGCAACCTGTCCCTCCATATCAATAGGATTAATGCCTTCAATCTTTTTTTCATCTAAAACCCTCTTTAACAGAGATTTTTTAACAACCACATACCTGCCTCCACTCTCTCGAACTTCATTACGCAATCTTAATATGGAAGGCGTGTCCATACCTTTGAAATCTGTAAAGATAACAACTTTAGATGCCTCTAATTCTTTGCTTATATCTTTTACTACTTCTTCTTTTTTTTGTCTGGTAATTGCCATAGTTTTACTTGCTACGCTCGTAAAAATGGTTATATAGCTACATTGTTAGGTGGTTAAGGTTTAAAAATCAACCATTTAGCCATTTGACCGTTTAGCCATTTGCGAACGTAATAGAATATAAAAGCGGCCTTATGAGCCGCATACATACCCAGCGCAAATAAATTACGCTGTAGTTTATCTCGGTAGGTTTTACTCTCAAAAGATACCTACTGTCTGCGACCTTTTAAATTTGTGGACCTGCTGGTTCGTTTTGGCTGGGTGTCAGACAAAAACGAAACCAACAGGCACTAATTATTTTAGCAAAATAAAAGATTTTGTCAACTTATCTCAAATATCTAACTTTATTCTCATTGTGCATGTCCAGAGTTTCGGCAAAATGAGTATTCCCTTCCAGGTCACTGAGATAATAAAAGTAATTGTTTGGAGTTGGATTAAGAGCCGCCTCTATTGTTTGACGGCCGGGGTTTGCTATGGGCGCGGGAGGCAGTCCTCTGTAAAGGTACGTATTATAAGGCGAATCTATAAGCTTATCGGCATTTGTAAGTTGCGGCGTATCCTTTCCTGTAATATACGCCAAGGTAGCGTCCACTTGCAGTGCCATGCCTATGTTTAGCCGATTGCGAATAACACCCGAAACAAGCTTCATATCCTCTTCTGTCTGCACCTCTCGCTCCAGCAGAGACGCTATAATTATGGTGTCGTAATCTATGTTCAGGTCTTCTGTTTTTACGGCAAAATTATTTAAAAATCTTCCAAGCACTACCTGTGGCGAGGAATTTATAGAAAATTCATAAGTATCAGGAAACAAAAACCCCTCTAAAGAATCGGCCTCAATATTATTTAAAAACCCTACACCATCATATAAATCAACGGTTTTACTCGTAGACATATTTACAAAGTTCAAAAACTCTTCCCCGTCCTCTATGGCCCCTTCGCTTTCAAGCCGGGCTGCAATTTGCTCTTTTCTAAAACCTTCGGGAATAGTAACGCGCACGAACTGGTGTGTAGCACCTTCTTCCATGCGCTGCGCTATATCTTTAACGCTTAAATCCGAGTTAAATTTATAAACTCCCGCCTTTAAACTACTTGCCTTGCCTTCTATTAAAGCGTACAGGGTAAAGCTGGTGCTGTTTTTTATTGCGTTTTCTTTTTTTAAGACCTGTGCTATGTCCTGCAACCCCATTCCTTGCTCTACTTCAACTACAGCGTCAATTCTGTGCGCTTTTGAGATATCATATGCGAACATACCAAAAAGACCCAATGTCATAAGGTTTAATGCTAAAATGCTTAATATAAAATATTTTAGTACTTTCATAAGTTAAATTGCGGTATCTTCAATATGCTGGAAAAAAAATATGGGAATTATAATTAATTCCCATTATTTTTCATAATGTTCAAACACCTGTCAAAATCTGACTGGTTAACAATATTGCACTTTAAGGCGTATTTGAGAACAGACACGCAAAGCTGCATGTCTTCCTCTGTGTGTACAAATTCTTTAAGCAAGTGCTCCGTGGCGGTAATCTGTTTAATATTAGGGTTAAACAAAATGCTCCATGCCTTCTTTCGTTTTTTAAATCCCAATCTTTCAGGCCAAGTATTTGGTTCATTTTCTTCAACATTGGGGTTTACTGTTTCCCAGCAAAACAGTAGTTTTGCTAAAACTTCGCTTAACCTGTCGTTATTAAAAAGATCGTGCAACGGCCTGTGTTTTGTCTTATTGTGAAGACGTATTTCGTTTGCCTCATGACCGGGAAATCTCAAGTTTCCATTCTGGTCATTATTGTCTTTTTTATCAGCACCACCGCGTGAACGAGGACGAAGGTGGTGGCTTGAGGTTGTCGGAGTTTTTGGTGTAAAACCAGAAGATTTTCTACCGGATTTTCTCCTGCTCAATAATGCCTCCTTACGTTTAAAAGTTCTACTATAATGCTAACACTTATATTTTTCCTATTGCAAGCTATATTATCCCCTTAAAACAAAAACCCCCGTTTTAAACGGGGGTTTTTACCAAACAACTAAGAATATCTAAAGTTGATATTAAATATCCAGATTTTTCATTATCTCCTTAACAGTTATTCTGTCTTTATAGTTAATAACCTCTTCAGGTTGTGGGCTTTCCCATATAACCTCGGTTTTGAAAATGTAGTTGGTATCCGGATCTGACCAGACACGCAACACACCAAACTCATTATCAACAAGTTTGTTCATATGATTTTCAAAATCAGTACCTGTAGCAATAGTACCTTCCTGCATGGCAACGCGTTGGCGAAGCTCAGGATGCCACTCATGCACAGCAATACCGACATGGAAGTTTCCAATATAAACAACTTGCCCCTCGGTTGCAGCAAGAGTCTGCTGTGCCTTACCGGAGAAGGTTTTCATTCTTCCCTGGCGCGGATGGCGAATACTCATGGTTATCCCTGAGGGAAATGCGTGCTCTCCGCCATAATGCAGATGATTTTCTACAATACCCCGCAAACCCTTAAGGCCGAAGCCACGGTCTGCAAGATGGTCTTGTATTCCTTCCACAACATACGCCTTCAAAGTATCATTAAATTTACTAAGCGTGGTATAACCATCGTCTTCCACCCAGGCATCGTGATTACCCGCGGTATAGTAGAAGTGAATCAACGCGCTGTTGACCATTTCTCTCATGGTTTTTTCATCCGGTGTTTTGCGTTTGCGCGCAAGGCAGACATCAAATCTTTCACGAAAAACTCTAACCATAACAGCCGCGTTTAAACGAGCTGCAAACTCCTCTTGAATGTTGTAGTTATTAGCTCCGGGAAGAAGCTCCCCGCGAAAATCAAGGTTATGCTTAAGTCCGGCAATAAAGTCACCGCAACCAACAAGAGACTGTATGCCTCGTTCAAGAATGGTGCTAACAGTCCTTTCCAGGAACCACTTGTACTGCGAAGTCCTGTACCCCGCATGGATACAGCTGTACGAAACAGACGAATCCTCAACAAGTTTACTGAAATCAGGCGCCGGATATCGTAGCTTATGCTGAAGCCATTCATAACTAATATTGTATTTACCGGAACTCTCATCCTGCACAATAGCGGGCTTAAAACCCTGAGCGTTGTAATGTTCAATATCTCTTTCAATAGTTTGCCTTCTCCACGGAAGAGCATCTTCAAGCATACCAATTGTAGGTATGTTGTTTACAACTTCTTCGAAAATAGCTCTTTGACGGGCACGCTGGTCCCGCTCATATTTAGTTAAAGAATCGTCATCCTCAAGGCCTTTAGGCGCCCGAATAAATTCTCTTTCCTGCGCGACCAAATCCTTAAAGTTGTAAGTTCTAACCGATGAAGGCGATTTACCATCAGAAAGTTCAACAACAACAACTCCTATCTGGTTTTCAGATGTATTAATTTCCTGCAACCTATGAAGGCCCGGTATGGTTATCATCTGACGTGAGGATTCTCCACCTGCCGGCTTGTTGATAGCCGAAGCGCCTGTACCTATGGTCCAAATATCAGGAAGGCCCTGAGAAGTCTGCTTAACTTTATCAAAGACAAGGCGTTGAGCAGACGTGGCGTAATATTCACTACGCCAAGACCCTTTTACAGGGTTAAGGTTCCACAGAACCTTGGGCACTTGCATCTTATTTTTAAGATAGGAAAATATATATTTTGCCTTAAACCTGGAACTTTCACGATCCCAGAAAATAACATCTCTGCGAATTTTCTGTAGCCGGTCTGCTACATCGGGACCATGCGATCCGTCATAGTTGTTAGCGCGAGAAGTTGTAATATATATCTTAAGCGGCTTGCCTCTTTTCCCATTACCAGGAAAAACAGGAAGTGCATCTGCCAACTCCTGGGCTATTTCATCTAATACCCGCTCACGAACCGTAGCCCTAACCTCTACCTGAGTAGGTACAGGGACACGCTCAGACACAGGAAGAGTTTTCATAAACTCCTTTTTTGCTTTTTGTTCTTCAATTGCCGCTTCTGTAGCAGAATTAATTCTGTCCCTTACGCCTTCGTGTGAAATCAATCCACCGGCAATATATATGTAATTCGGACGTTCTATTTCCGCAATTTTTGCACCCAGTTTCCAAAGACCAACGCGAGCGCCATGTGCAGGATAATCAAGTCTTGAAAGCGCCAAATATCGTTCAGAGTTTTTTTGACTAACCTCTGTTATGTTGCTCATATCGTCTCCTTTCGATTGTCAAATAGCTGTCGTTATTATTGCATTTATATTTACCCCCTGTAAATATTGACTATTTTTTATAAAATTGCTTAATTTGCCAAAAACAAACAAAAACCCCGCCATAAATGGCGGGGTTAAAAGGTTCATGTATGAAAACTTAAAAGGTCATGTGGGTTGCTTTCTCTGCTGCCTGCCGGTGTAACGCGAACATATTTGCCCTCATCACACCTCTTCCAAAGACTTGGGATGTCTTTAACGCCCATATAGGTCATGCAACTTCTCAGTCCACCGATTATGCGCCGAACCGCGTTGACAGTATCTCCTCTATAGGCCGTAAAACCGCTCTCAACACCTTCTGCTTCAACATGCTTATACACATATTCGTAAAGATTGTTCGGGTCCACTTCTCTTGATCGGTTATTCATCGCGTCAAAATTCTTTTTTTCCGTATCAGAGGCAAGTCCCCTGTGTATTTTAACCCAGGTATTTCCCGCTCTCTCTTTTTCACCGGGAGAATCGTCCGTACCGGCAAGTACATTGCCTAAAATAACTCCGCTTGCACCGGCAAACAGTGCCTTGTTCAAGTGGTGGGGCTCGCTTATGCCTCCGTCGGCAATAAGAAACTTACCCTCTTCACGCGCCGCTTTTTGGGCTAGCCTAATGGCTGTAAACTGAGGAACCCCAACACCCGCTACGATTCTTGTCTCACAAATAGACCCCGGTCCAATTCCCAGCAAAACAGTATCAGCACCTGCGTCAAAAAGACGCTTTGTGCCCTCATACTCAGTAACTGATCCGGCCGCGAGGTCCATATCGGGAAAGGTTTTTCGCAAAGCTTCAACAGCAATAATTGCATCATTTAAATACGCGTTGGCAATAGCGAGGCCGATTATATCAGCTCCAACATCAAGCAACTTTGCGGTTTGCTCCACCAAAGCATCCAAATCAAGGTCGTTATTTTCTTTACGGCTCAATCCTACACTTGCCCCAACAATCAAATGTCCGTCTTTATCGCGAACAGCAAGCTTGTTTTGCATCTTCTTTACATCTTTCTTGCTGACAAGTCCGGAGACATAATCATCAGATACAAGAGGAATTTTTTCTAACCTATGTTCTATAAACAGCTCAACAGCTTTTCTTGTTATTTCATCCTCGCTTAACCCTCTGGGGTCTAAAGTGACAAGCATATCTCTTGAAGTCATTACCTCTGTTACAGGAAGGTTGTAGTCTTCCCTTAAATCAACATCTCTTGTTGAAACAAGTCCCACAAGATTACTGCCCTCCATAACAAGCAAAGCTCCAACACCCAGCACTTTTAGCTGCTGCTGAACATCGCCAACAGTAGCTGTATGGGATATCTTATACGGCTCTTCTATTATTTTATTTTCATGGCGCTTAACGCCCTGCACTTGACGCAACTGCTCGGGCGAACGCGGCATCCATGCCATACCACCCAGCTGGGGTAACGTAATGCCCATTTTTTCACCGCTAACTGTGGGCATATAAGACCCCATAAGAGGGATATTTAGGGTAATATTCTTTGAGATTTGGGTTTTAAGACTTATGTCTTCATCTCTTCTGGAGCTGGAGTAAGAAATATCTGAGGGCATCAGCGATATATCATCAAAAGTAAGAGCCAAAGGAGGCTCTTCAAACTCTTTTCTAAAGCGTTTGAGAAAACTCATTTCGGGATTCCTTTCTTTGTTAAAGAACCATATAGAATATACCAAAAATAAAAAATTAATACAATAATAAATACATATTTTAAAAAATAAAAAGCACAGTATTAAACTGTGCTTAAAAGTGGCTACTATTATTCTTGCAGTTGCGATTCGCGTATTATAAAGACTTTTTCTTTCTGAGCCACGGAAAGAAATTTTTCTGTTGTAGTAAGATTACTTCTTAAAACTTCTAAAAGATCTCTGCGAGATGCAACGTACACGGCTGAAGGATCAGCGCTGTCTGTTCCCGCAAAACCAAGCGACCATATTTCTGGATAAAGCACCTGTACACCCATGTGGGTTATGTTGGTACTATCCTCAAGTATCTCTTTTGTTGTCAACTCAAATATTTTAGCTACAAGATAATTTATTTCTTGCACCTGCTCTAAGCTCAAGTTATGAACTGAGTCCAAAACGACAACACGATAATGCGCGCCGTAATAATCATAGCCCGCGGAAGTCTGCCCATGAAGAGGCACATCAGCCCTTACAACCTTCAAAAGACCTTCAGACTCATCTGTTATGATAGATGAGATAATAACGGCTTTTTGTTCAGGTGTTCCTTCAATTACAAGATTTTCAACTTCCTCAGTGGTCGTTGTATCGGGAGACTCAGTTGTTGTGCTTAGGGGCACGCTTTTTACACTTAAACTACATGCTGAAATTAAAAGCGAAAAACAAATCGTATACACAAGCTTTCTCATTATTCTCCTTTATATGTGCTAAAAAGATACTAACATATAACTTTAAAAACACAAATCAAAACCGCCCTGTTTCGGGCGGTTATACTTTACTCCAAGGGAACTTCTACTCTAATTCTCTCAATGTTATCTATATCTGGTTGAATACAATATCTATTATCCCCTCCAAGTATATAAACACGTGCTTCTCTTTCACACGCAGTATTTACTGCGGTTTCGATAAAATCGTTTAATGTCCCCAAGTCCAGCATATATAAAGAGCAAAAAACTCGCTTGGTACCATAAACACTTTCACCCAATGGTGTTTGAGAATCTACATAAAAATATAGCCCATGAGTATTATAATAATACCCACTTTTTCCATTAAAATCTGAAAATTCTATACGCGTTAAAGGGCTTATTCCAAAATTAAAAGCAAGTTCTACAAAATATTTTAACTCTTCAAGTGTAAATTTCTCCGTACTGCACTCTATTTGTGTACTAAAACTGACATTATTTCCGCGAACGCCCCAAATTGGAACACGTTTTTTTCTTGACATCCTGGTCTCCTTTTGACTTAAGGTGCTATCGGCATAATAATCTCAATCATCAAACTCGTCAATAATTATAAAAAACAAAAACC
>JBBDKX010000023.1 GCA_040879145.1 Candidatus Spechtbacterales bacterium
AGCTTCTTAGAAAAAAATAAACCCGACAGCGAGCTGTCGGGTTTATTTTTTGGTGCCCAGGGAGAGATTCGAACTCTCACACCTTTACAGGCACTAGCTCCTAAGGCTAGCGTGTCTGCCAGTTCCACCACCTGGGCAAATTGTTTATATAACTTTACTGAGAAACCAGCGCGCCTGCCTGCGTACCAACCGGCACGTAAACCGGCAGGCAGGTATACCAATTTCGCCACTCGCCCAATATTCTATATTTTACACTATTTATTTATAAAAACAATCCTGGTCTGCCCCTATGGCAAGGTCGGACCTTGCCAATTGGCATTGAATCACTGTGAGAGGGTTTACAAACTATGCAATTTAGTGTATAATATAGACAGAAAAGTTGTTTAACAACTGAAAATATCTCAGAAAGGAGATAGAAAATGGACATGAAACATTTAGGAGGCGTCATCTTCGGCTCTGCTATAGCGCAAAAAGTGCTGGAAGCACTAGCAGATAAAGGTGCTAAAATTGGCGCCGAAGCAGCGGAAGAAGCGCTCAAGAAAGATGAAGAGTGGCGTGACGAGATGTACGGCCACTGGGTGCACACAAGCATAGATCCCAAGGTCTCTTCTAAAAAGCGTGAGGGTGCCAAAATCCTGATTGAGCGACACAGGCAGGCCAGTGAAAGCACCGTAAAGGGTGCTGATGCAAAGGAAACGCTGATGATGCACTCGCTTGGAAAAGCGTGGCATCATCTTAATGGAACGAAGCAAATTCGCGACAACTTCTTCTATCTTGGCTTAGGCCATATGGAAGATGACGCATTTGCGGCAGCTCTTGATGCTTTACATGATGACAAGATCCAGCAATGGATTGGAAAAATTGGTAGGGTCATTGAGGGAGCTTACGGCAAAGCTGAAGGCTGGGCTGTAAAGCTGTTCAACAGAGTACTCGACGCTTTAACAGGCGCCGAGGACCTGGGGACAGTAAGCGACAAGCTCGCTGTCATCTTCTCTGATGCCGTGCAGGCTTCAGATATCCTTGGCGGAACCGCTCTTGCGGCTACCAATAAGGGACTGGGCTTGATTGAAAAAATGGTGGATAAAATCCCCGGAGGAAGGAAATGAAAGAAGTATTCAAGGCCGCTTTTGATGCCTTCAATGAGGTCTACATAAACGGCGACAGCAAAACAGAAACCGAAGCGCGCAAAACGGCGCAAACCGCCTGGCGTGTTAGCGGCAAAATCAAAAACAAAGCCGACTACTGGCTGCGTCTTGCATCCGCAGTTGTGGGAATCTGGTTTCTTTTGGCACTTGGAGCAGCGCTCCTGCCGTTGGAATCCCTGGGTCAGGTCCTTATGGTCCTGCCACTTATTGCGATAGGAATGATATGGTTCTCACAACCTGCCATTGTTACGACACTCTTCTCCTGGGATAAAACTCGGGGAGGGGCGCAAACGGTGGCGACCATTGCCTTATTCCAGGCCTTTGCGGGCTTCGTGATTTGGCTCGTACCACTACACGCAGCACGCGAAATGACGCTGCCATTCGTATTTGTGCTTGTCATGATCGGACTCTCTTACTTATCCCTGAACAACAGGGGGGTAAGGGCTATCAGGAAATTCCTGATGGTGATTGCCATCATAATGGTGTTTGGTTTCTGGGCTGCGGAAGACAATGCCGCAACCACTGAGCCGCAGGCTCAAGAGCAAAGCACTGTAGTGGTGGTGTATGAACAACCTGTAACAACGGTTGTTCGTACACCAAGTACACCAACGTCGAAGCCGGAGAAGGTATCCCCTGCTCCGGTGGTAAACAATGAGCCGCAACCCGCGGTTCACGAGTTTCCGGAGGAAGCTCCGAGCTTCGGCATATGGGCTGAAGCAAGTCCATATGTCGCACACCCGGGTGACGTAGTGCGCATCACCGTTGTCGTGGGAAACCACGGCAGAGGAGATGCAAAAAACCCGGTGGTAACTATAGGGCTACCACAAGGACTGATCTTTGCCGAAACAGGCAAGCGTGTACAAACATGGAGCCTTGAAGACATTCCAAAAAATGTCGGAGAGCGCTCTCTTGGTGTAACGATTCTGGTGGAGTCAACGACTCCTCCAGGCGGTTACGACTTTATCGTAACTGTAACTGCTGAAAACCTGCCACAGGAGTTCAGTGTGCCACGCTCACTCGTTGTGAACGCGGCATAAATTAAATAGTACCTAAAAACCCCGTGCATCCAGCACGGGGTTTTTCTTTTGCTATTTTTACTCCTTAGCTAAAGCCGAGTATGGTTGAAGCAATGTTCGGTATCAATTTAGCAATTGAGGCAATAATCAAACCTATAATTGCCCAAAGCATAACCTTTCTTGCTTTCTCCACATTTGCTGGCTGGCTTCCCGCTGTAACAAAGAGATACGCGCCGTAAGCTATCATCAAAACAGCTATCGCTATAAGCACTGCGAATATTACGTTAGCTATCCACTTAATGAGCGCAAAGCCGCAAATTAAGGCGTTCTCTCCAGCTTGTGCGCCTGTAAGCATCAAGGAGGTGCCGGCATTTTCCCCGCCCCTGTTTGTGCCTGTTATTTGCTGAACTTCAGGCCCTGTAACACCAGCCCTAACAAGACACCGGCTTGCCGCGTCTGCTGGTATAGGAGCAAACAAGCTAACCACTAACATAAGAGCAAGACTTGCAAAAATACCCTTATTTAAATTACTTATTTTTAGCATATTGTTAATTTATTAAATTTTTATTTTTAAGACCTATATTAGTATATTAGAACAGTAAAGAATTTTTTGCAATAAAAATATCCACCCACATAAAGATTATATGTCCCATGGGTCATATAATCTTTATGAAATTAACCGCACCGCTCAAAAACAAAAACGCCCTTGCGGGCGTTTTTGTTTTTGGAATTTCTTGTAGATTTATGAAACAAGAAGCGTCTGTGCAATACCGGGGATTAATCGCGCAAGTGAAGCCACGATTAAACCAACAATAGCCCAGATAAGGAAGGTCTTTGCCCTCGTCTTCTTGTCCGGGTTGTCTCCAGCTGTAACAAAGAGGAATGCTGCATAAGCAAACAGTAATATTGCAACAGCAATAATAACTACAAACAAAATGTTTGTAATCCACTTAATCAAGCTAAAGCCACAAATAAGAGCGTTGTCTCCTGCGTTTGCTCCTGTAAGGTTAAGTGAGCTACCAGCTATAACAGTTGCAGTCTGTGCTCCACCTGTCAAAGCGTTAACTTCTCCCTCTGTAACGTCTGCTCGTACTCTACATGTAGTAGTCTGAGCAAAAGCGCCTAACGCAATAATCATTCCCAAGGCAACAAGAAGAGCAACTGCTCCGTAACCAAATCGTGATGATGTTAATGTCATAGTAAGTAAAATTAAAACTTATAACATTTATAAATGAACATAAACGACCTTTTGGAGCCCCCTGCATTCAGAAGGCGTAGTCTCCTTTTTAATAAATAAGACCTTATGTCTTATTTATTAGCAAAGAGGCTAACTAATTATAGATGATATAAGCGCCACTATACCCGCTGATAACATTATTATGAAAAACCCAAGTGTACTGTAAAAAAATATCTTACGCGCTTTTTCCCGATTACCGGGATTATTTGCACCCGTTATAATATAATAAGAACCTATCGCCACCATTAAAGTAAACATAGGTATACTTACACCCACAAGGACTCTGGTTACTCTTTGCAATATCTCCTCCAAATTATCAGATTTAATAGGATTCTCTATGGAAGTTTCCTTTGCTATAATGCTATCTAAAGGTACTAATACCATTATAGCAACAAAAAAAGTGAGTAAAGTTATGGATAAAACCCCGGAAAAGCTCAAGTTGTGCACATTTTTAAGCATATTTTTAAACATACGCGTATAATGGACCTGTCGAATTGTAGATAAAAAAGCGATTTTCATATATTAGAGTCCTATACCCAGACTATTAATCTTATTTTGGGCATTGTTTACTATTGTTGTAAGCGTTGACGCGGTACTTCCCTCCAAAACCTCGTGTATTGCCTCAATTAAAATATTTTCAACTTCAAAAGGATTTGTCTGTGCCCACGAACGGGCAGTAAGTATCTGGTTAGCAAAAACTCTCATTTCAGGATTATTTTGAAGGTCATCTATAAGAGATTTGAGCGCGGGGGGTTTATTTGTTTTTAGAAGATAATTCTTAACATTTTCTTCCTGAGCGGCAAAGCGTACAAAGTCCCATGCCGTTTCAGGATTTTCCGAGACCCTTGCAACCGCAAGCCCCCAGTAACTTCCGTAGTTTACCTTATCAAACCTGTCCGCGGGCTGAGGAGCCAGCCCTATTTTAAAATTAAGATTGGGATTTTTATCTTTTATGGTGGCGATGTGGTTTGAGTAGTTTAACATCATTGCCGCTGTCCCGTTGCTAAAAGCGTCTACATTGAAAAACCCGTCCGGATCCCATGTATAATTTTCCGAAGACGGATCAGCGAAAGATGTATAAAAAGTAAAAGCATCACGCGCGGGATAATGATTTTGTCCGTCTCTTTTTACAGGGTCATCAAAAGCAACTCTTCCAAACTGGTCGTTCATAACAGCACCCGCCTGAAGCATTAGTAGGGTTAAAATATCCACAGCATTGCTAATATTATCCCCTCCCCTTATAACTCCATGGGTATCGGCGGCGCCCAGGGCGGCACCCGAAAGCTGTATTTCACCGCCGTCGCTGCGAACCGTTATCCTGCGCGCGTAATCCACAAATTTTTCCCAAGTACCCGGAGAATTAAGAATGTTATGGCTATTAAAGTAGTCCGTATTATAGTAAAGCGCTAAGGTATCTATAAACAAAGGAAGCGCGTATATTCTGGTGTCCCCCCCCTCCTCGCGAGTAAAATCAAAGCGAACAATATCGGGGTACTCTCCTATAATTTCGGCTATATTCAGACCTGTGGTATCAGGTGCTACATAAATACTTTCCGAAACCGGTGGGCTAAGCGGTGTCAAGCGACTTTTTTCCATGCGTAGCCATGTATTTTCTATAAGGTATATATCGGGACCTTCTCCGGAAGCAAGAGCTTCAGTTATCCTGTCTCGATATGTCTTGGCGGGATCCTGGCCGGATTCCTCAATGCGCACATTTCTATACTCTATGGTCACATGCGGGTTTTGCGCCCTGTACGCTACAATTATATCCCCATAAGCCTCCTCGTTGTCCAGTGGATCCCATATTGTCAATGTTATAGGATCTACTCCGCCGGGAAGGCCGGGCCTGTTCATTATGTTAGCTATAAACCCTCCTACAATTATTAAAAGAAAGACACCTGCTGCCACACCAAAAATTATCCTGTTTCTTTGGTGTACAGGTAATCCTTTTAGTCCTCTTGCTTGTGAAAATATATCGTTAATCGCCATCTCTTTTATTCTAACCTATTTATAGAACGTAAGACCATAGTGAGAATGTCCGGTATTGAGATCTTCCCCAAAGCGGAAACTTGCCTCTTTAGCTAATTTTTTTACATCCTCCGCCGCCATCCTGTTTTTTGGACCAAGAGAAGCGTCCTTTGTCCAATCCACAACAACAAGACGTCCTTTTGGTTTTAGCACGCGATATGCCTCTTTTAAAACATTCGCCGGCTTTTTTATCTGGTGTAATATGTTGGAACAAAATACGACATCTTGCGAGCCCTCAGGTAGTTGCGTGGCGCCCTCCTCTTCCAGGTCCGCGTGTACTGTCTTTATGTGAAAAGAGCCCTCAAGTTTTATATGACCCTCAAGAACTTCCAAAACACTTCTGCGCACATCTATTGCGTATACAACACCTCCTTTACCAACCTCTCCGGCAATAGCTAAAGTCCAGTGCCCGGCACCGGACCCAAAGTCTGCAACACTCATGCCTTCTTCTATACCCAAACTTTTTACTACGGTGTAAGGGTTGAGAAACCCTGTATCATTTTTTTTACTATTTGACATATATTAAACAGTGGCCACAGAAGCAACCTTGTCTCCGGACGAAAGCTTCATTATTCTCACTCCCTGAGTAGCGCGGCCCAACTTTGGCACATTGCTTAATTTTACGCGTATCACGTGTCCTTTTGTTGATATTATTATAAGCTCTTCTTCGTTTCTTATAACACGCATGCTTACTATTTCGCCGTTTTTGGAGCCTACTTTTGCGGCCTTTATTCCCGCTCCGCCTCTTTTTTGTTTTTTAAATTGATTGAGCGCTGTCTTTTTTCCGTAACCCTCGCTCATCACAACAAGAAGCTCATTTTTGCTTTCATTGGAAGTAATAATATCTGAACCGACAACAACATCCCCTTCCTTAAGGTTAATCCCTCTCACACCCGAGGCAACGCGGCTCATGGGCCTTATGTCTTCTTCAGAAAAACGTATCGCCTGACCCTGTTTTGTGGCTAAGACAATATCATCTTTACCCCCTGATACACCAACCCAATTTAGGGCATCTTCTTTTTTAAGACGTATAGCTATAAGGCCGCTTCTGCGGACATTCTCAAAATCTTTAATTGAAGTCTTTTTAATCGTGCCCTTTTGAGTAACCATAACCAGATACTCCCCGGCTGTCTTTTTTTCATCCCGAGTAAGGGGAACTATTGCAGAAACTGACTCATCTTTTTCCAGGTCTAAAAAGTTCGCAAGCGCCTTACCTCTCGCTGTTCTCTTGGAAGAAGGAATCTCATACGCCAATGTCTGAAATACTCTACCCTTACTTGTAAAGAACAGAAGCCTGTCATGCGTAGATGCTGTAAGGAAGTGAGACACAACATCTTCTCCACGAGTTTCCATGCCAATTATTCCCTTGCCTCCCCTGTGCTGCACCTTGTATGCGCTTGGAGAAACCCGCTTTATATAACCGCCTTCGGTCATAGAGACTATGCTTTCCTCTTTTGGAATAAGGTCCTCTTCGCTGAATTCTCCCGCGGAAGACGCGAAAACCTTGGTTCTGCGCTGATCTCCATAATCATCTTTAACCTGGTTCATTTCTTTTTTAATAAGAGTCCACATTTTAGGCTCACTCTTTAAAAGCGCTTCGCACTCTTCTATAAACTTCTTCTTTTCTTTTAGTTCATCCTCCACTTTCTGTCTCTCCAGGTTTGCCAGACTGTGCAGGCGCATGTCCAAAATAGCAGTTGCCTGCTTATCTGAGAATTTAAACTTTGTCCTTAAATTCTTGTGCGCATCGGGCCTGTCTTTTGACTTTTTAATCGCGTCAATTACCTTGTCTATTATATCCAGTGCCTTTTTTAAACCTTCAAGAATGTGCGCCCTGTCTTTCGCAATCCTTAAATCGTACTGTATTCTTCTTTTTACAATCTCAAACTTGTGCTCAAGATACTTTTCAAGCACCTCTTTAAGACTTAATACCTGGGGTTGTATGCCGTCCACCAATGCAATCATGTTTAAGTGGAATGTCTTTTGAAGTTCTGTGTACTTAAATAGCTTATTTAATGTCTTCTGTCCCTGCACGTCTTTTTTCAATTCTATAATTATCCTTAAACCTTCCCTGCCACTTTCATCTCTTATATCTTTAACACCATCAAGTTTACCGTCCTGTACAAGTTGTGCCATTTTTTCAAGAAGATTGGTTTTAGTCACCTGATAAGGTATTTCTGAGATTTCAATATAATTATATTTTATGTTGCCGCGCTTTGGAGGCTCTTTTATTTCCGCCTTTGCGCGCATAACAATGGGACCCTTCCCCTGCCCATAAGCTTCCAAAATAGCTTTTTTATTATAAATTATACCTCCTGTCGGGAAATCAGGACCCTTAACAAACTGCATAAGTTCTTCCACTGTAGCTTTTTTATTGTCTATAAGATGCACTGCCGCGTCCACAACTTCAGTTAAGTTGTGGGGGGGTATATTTGTTGCCATTCCAACAGCAATACCGACAGTTCCGTTTAAAAGAAGCTGTGGAACCGCGGCGGGAAGAACCCTGGGCTCCTGCTTGGTTCCGTCATAATTTTCCATCCACTCAACAGTATCTTTGTTAATATCTCCGAGCATTAAACTGGCAAGGCGTGTCATTTTTGCCTCTGTATAACGCATAGCAGCAGCCGGGTCAGGATCAATAGATCCAAAGTTTCCCTGTCCATGAACAAGCGGGTAACGCATGCTGAAGTCCTGCGCCATGCGCACCATAGAGTCATAAATAGCCTGATCCCCATGCGGGTGGTATTTACCTATGACCTCGCCAACCACAGTTGCTGATTTCCTGAATCGGGCGCTTGAAGAAAGTCCAAGCTCATGCATCGCGTAAAGTATCCTGCGGTGTACCGGCTTAAGTCCGTCGCGAACATCCGGCAAAGCTCGAGACACGATAACACTCATAGCATAGTCCAAATAGGACTCTCGCATTTCAGTCGTAAGCTCTCTGGAGCGTATATCGTCTTTTTTAATATTTTTTTCTGCCATATTTATTATTACTCAAATTCAAGTATGTTTTTTGGGTCCCCTTTTTTAAACTCTTCTCTTGCCTCATCAAACCCTTCCGGTTTTAAATCTTGCGCATCTATACTTTTTATATTTGACCTAACCTGCATAACATAGAAAATACTCATCACAACTGCCAAGACAGACATTACAGACACAAATATTATCACTCTCTTTTTATAAGGCATAGTTTTTGTCCCGATACCGCCCGAATCTTTGATTCGCTTGCGGTATCGTGGATCCTCGACGCTATAACAAAATCAAAGATTTTGATAGCGTCGGGATTTCCTGCAGGCCTGCCTGCCAGTTTACATGCCGATTGGCAGGCAGGCAGGCAGGCTCGCAAAATAGGAATTAGGAATTAGCAGATAAGAGTTAGATTTTTAAAGCTTTTTTCTAATTCCTGTTTACTAAGTCCTAATTCCTGCGAGTAAAGCGAATTTAAATTTTCAAAACTACCACTTCCATTTTATTTTCAGGGTCGGGAAGGTCCTTCTTCTTTATTGTTAACTTTTCTTCAGCTGTCACATCTGTTTTTCCTATGGCCTTCAAAAAACCGCTTACATCATCAAGTCCCGGCTTAAGTCCTTTCAATTTATAGTGCATGGGAATTACTATCTTTGGTTCTACCTGATTAGATATATCAAGAGCTTTTTCTCCATCCACAGTAAAATTACCTCCTACAGGCACCATTAATATATCAACCTCTCCAATTACATCCAGTTGTTCCTCCGTAAGCTTGTCCTGTCCAATGTCCCCCATATGAAGAAGGTTTATATCTTCAATGGTTACAACATATATAGTATTGAGACCTCTTTCTTCACCGCCACTGTTGTCGTGGTAAGAGCGTATGCCCCTGACCCTTATGCCCCCATACTCATATTCACCGGGACCATCTACAACAAAATAGTCTCCCTTTATAGTGGAGATGTTATTATGATCGAAGTGATCGTGGGTTGTAAGCACCATTTGCGCTTCAAACTTTGGCGGCGTTAACCCTATTGATTTATCAAAAGGGTCTATAACAACCGTCAGTTGTCCGCTCTGTATTTTAAAACAAGACTGTCCGTACCAGGTAATTACCATAGTTTTTGTTTCGGCTCCGCCTCACAATCCGCCGGCTGGCGGAAGGTTTTAGGTTTTAGGTTTTAGGTGTTAGTCTAATCCCTAGAACCTAGTCCCTAACCCCTGTGAGCGAAGTGAGCGAAGCGAACTTAACTTACTCATTTTATCATTAATTTGACTCATTTACAACTTGCTTTAAGCTAATGCACCTTGCGCAAAAATAATCATTATGATAACTTATTTAAGTATGACTACAAAAATACAAAATAAATCCTTAATGAAGGATGCACTCCAAAGTAACAAGGATATGTTCCAATTACCAAGACCCGGAGATATACTAGAGGGGTCTGTTATAGGAAAGGAGTCCGGCGTTCTATACATTGACCTTGGACCCATGGGTACCGGGGTTGTATACGGAGTAGAGTATTTTAAGGTTCAGGATGAGATAAAAAAAATGCATCCGGGAGACCGGGTAACAGCAAAACTGGTACAGCTTGAAAATGAGGACGGCTACAGAGAGCTTTCCATGAAAAAGGCGGAGGAAGAAAAAAGTTGGCACTATTTGGCAGATAAACAAAAAACCCAGGAAAAGATAGAAGTTAAAGTAACTGACGCCAATAAAGGCGGGCTAATGGTAAAGGCGGGCAACCTTGTCGGGTTTATTCCCGTATCTCAGCTTGCGCCTCAAAACTATCCCCGGGTTGAGGGGGGCGATAAAAACAAGATATTACTTGAACTTAAAGAATTTATAGGAAAAACTATGGAGGTGAGTATTTTGGACATGAACCACGAAGAAGGTAGGCTTATCTTCTCCGAGCGAGCCGCGGAATCTGGCGAAATAAAGAAATCTCTTGAAAAGTATACTGCCGGCGATGTAGTAGAAGGAGAAATAACAGGTATAGTAGACTTTGGCGCGTTCATTAAATTTGACCCGATGCTTGAAGGTTTAATACATATATCCGAAATGGACTGGAGCTTAATTGAAAGCCCCGAGGATATAGTCAAAGTTGGAGACAAAATAAAAGCAAAGATTGTTGATATAGCAGCTGACGGAAGAGTATCTCTTTCACTAAAACAGCTCAAAGAAAACCCGTGGGAAGGAATAGAAGAAAGATACAAGCAGGGCGATAAACTAAAAGGTGTTGTCAGCAAGATTGCCTCTTATGGCGCACTGGTAAAAATAGAGGAAGGAATTCAAGGCCTGTTGCATGTTTCTGAGTTTGATAACGAAGAAGAAATGAGAGAAAAAGTTGAAAAAGACAAAGAGTATAATTTTGAAGTAACATCTGTAGAGCCGAGGGAATATAAGATAGCTTTGAAGTTAGCAGAATAGCGATTTTAATTGATTTAAAAGAAGACGCACCGCAAGGTGCGTTTTTTGTTTAAAGATTACGCTGATAATAGTTGATTCACACTGATGATGTAAATAATTTGCCATGGATGGGTTTATCTGTGGTTATCAGCTATTATCAGCGTAATTATGTCAAAAACAGTTGACATTTTTTTAAAAGTATGATAGTATTGTGTTACCCAAGGGCGAAGAGTTGTTTGCCCTGATGGGACAAACAGCTCTTTACCAAGCAAGTGTGGAAACGATTCAACCAAGGAGGTTGATTATGGGTACAATGAACGAAAAAGAGAAGAACGCCGTTGAGGGTCTTGAGGCTGCTCTTGAGCAGCTGAACACCCAGGGCATCGGCTCCAAAGCCGACCCGGTACCCGCGCCGAAAAAGGCGCGAGCGACCGGTGACGCCCGGCGAGAAGCACTCAAGCGAGCTGGAGAAGCTCAGAAGAGGGACGAACGTGGCGACAATGGTCGCCAAAGCCGAGACGAGCGCTTCGGCGCCGTCGCAGTGGCCGTCGCCAAGGCCGCCCTCGCCCACCGTCAGGAGGACGAGGGCGGCAAGGCTGAGGCAAACGCCAAGGCCAAGGCTGAGCTGGAAAAACTTGGAATCGCTGAGGTGGAGAACCCCTTCACAAACGGCGACTTCAAGGGCCTGGTCGGATATATCCAGGAGGCCATCCTGGATCCTATCAACAAAGTTGATGGGGAAAGAATCCCGCTGGGGAGCCTCCGTGCTCTCCAGAATGTCGTGAAGGTCCCGACCGACGAGGCGAATGGTGCGATGCACGCGTTCACCAAGCAGCGATACGACACGACAGGCCTCCTGTTGAAGGCGCAGGCGATGATCGCCGACGCCCACAACGGGTCGGAGCGAAGCATCCGCTTCAGCCCCGGTGGGCTGGACTGGGCTACCCATCAGCTCCGGCGCGTCGCCGGCGAACTCGCCGGAGGAGAGGGCTTCGACGCACAGCGTCGAGTCGCCGGTTACGAAAGCCTGGCCGACAAGGTACAAGGCCTTCGTGAAAAGGTCTTCGGCTCTGCCGAAGACACCGACGAGTCCTGATTCAAGGACTCACACGGGCACAGAGCTACTTGTAGCTCTGTGCCCGACAATTCACACAACCCCAAGAAAAAAAACCTTAACTCAGGTTAGGGAAAGCACACAACGCAAGAATCCACACTTGCCCGAGCCCTCCGACAACAGTGTCGGAGGGCTTTTGATTTTTGCTTAAAACATTAAGTTGAATATGTATATAAAATGTGTTATAAATACTTTTTGTTAAATATATGTTATAGTATAAGAAAACTCGCTTCGTTCGCAGGTATCAAGTTCTAGGGAATAGGTTGCACTGGTGTAATACCTAACACCTACTACCTAATTTGTGAGCGTAGCGAACAAAATTTATGAAAGGACTTACAAAAAACATACTTATTACAATTCTTGTTTTCACTTTAATTGCGAGCTTTGCTTCTATTTTTTATTCTGAGGGAGAAGAGGTAAAAGAGGTGTCTTTGAGCACGGTTGCGAGCCAGGCAAAAGAAGGAACAATTGAAAGCATAGCAGTAGCAAGCAACAGTCTGGAAATAACTTTAAAGGACGGCACAAAACAGACCTCGCGCAAAGAAGAGGAGACATCGCTCTCTGAAACATTGCGTAATTTTGGAGTTTCTGAAGAACAGGTCGCGGCATCCAACATTACACCTGAGGCTGAAAGCGGCGCCACTTTCTGGATAGGGATAATAGTGCCTTTCGTGCTTCCTTTTCTTATTATTGGATTTTTCCTATGGTTTATGTTGCGGGGAGCTCAAAGAGGCGCAAACCAGGCTTTCAGCTTCGGAAAATCAAAGGCAAAACTTTCAGGAGGAGCGCAAGGTAAAAAACAAAATGTAACCTTTAAAGATGTTGCCGGAGAAACTGAGGCAAAAGAAGAGCTTCTTGAAATTGTAGAGTTTTTAAAAACTCCTCAAAAATTCTTAAAAATGGGTGCCAGAATACCAAAAGGAGTTATGCTTATGGGCCCTCCGGGTACAGGAAAAACTCTTTTGGCGCGCGCTATAAGCGGCGAGGCGGGAGTTCCCTTTTACTCTATAAGCGGTTCAGAATTTGTTGAAATGTTTGTTGGAGTGGGAGCCGCGCGTGTGCGCGACCTGTTTGAGACCGCTAAAAAAAGTTCACCCGCCCTTATATTTATTGACGAGATAGATGCGGTTGGAAGACTGCGTGGAGCGGGACTTGGCGGAGGAAACGACGAACGCGAACAGACGCTTAACCAGATACTAAGCGAGATGGATGGTTTTGAGCAAGAAACAAATGTAATTATAATTGCGGCAACAAACCGCCCTGATGTACTGGACCCGGCGCTTCTTCGTCCCGGAAGATTCGACAGAAGAATTCTTATAGACCTGCCGGACCTCCAGGCGCGTGAGGAGGTGTTAAAACTGCACACAAAAGGAAAACCCCTCGCTAAGGGTGTACGTGTTAAAGAGCTTGCCGCGCGCACTCCCGGGTTTTCAGGAGCCGACCTTGCAAACCTTGTTAATGAGGCGGCAATATTTGCAACAAGGCGTAAAAAGAAGGCCATAGACCAAAAAGACCTTTACGATTCTATAGAAAAAGTAATGCTTGGACCTGAAAGAAAGGGTAAGGTCATCACTGAAGACGATAAAAAAACAGCCGCTTATCATGAAGCGGGCCACGCAGTTGTAGCAAACGAACTCCCCTACAGCGACCCCGTGCACAAAGTTTCTATTATTCCCCGTGGAAGAGCCGGCGGATACACAATGAAGATACCGGACGAGGAAAGAAGTTTTCGCACCAAGAAACAATTTGAGGCAGAACTCGCAGTTCTTCTTGGTGGATATACAGCCGAACAAATGATATTCCAAGATGTATCTACAGGAGCTTCAGATGACCTGAAAAAAGCATCCGAATTAGCGCGACGACTTGTGACCCGTTACGGAATGAGTAAGACCATAGGACCTGTTGTGTTTGGAGATAGTGAAGAGATGGTATTTTTAGGAAAAGAACTCGGGGAACAACGCAACTATTCTGATGAAATTGCCTACAAAATAGACCAGGAGGTAACTAAGTTTATTAAGGATGCTCAAACTACAGCAAAAAAAGTTATCACTCAAAACAAAACTAAACTAAAAAAACTTGCTGACCACCTAATGGCTAAAGAGAGCATAGAAAGAAAAGAGTTTGATAAGTTGATGGCTGCAGCTTAATAAACCGCTGATATAGCAGATTAGCGCTGATATTATGCGGAACTAAAACGAGCCCCTTAAAGGGGCTCGTTTTCTGCTATCCGTATTTAATCCGCTTTTATCAGCATTGATCGGCGGTTTAATTTATTTCTATTACTTCCACATAAGTCCTTCTAACGCCGAAGTTTAGGGCCTCGACTCGTGTAGGCATCCATATATCTACCTTCTCCCAATACCGTAAATTCATCCTATCTTCTACTACAAAAACCTTATCGCCGTAATATTCGGGTATTCTTATTTGAGTGCCGATAGGTAAAAAATTAGCCGCAACTATGCCATCCCTAACCCTGGTTCCGGATGCGGTTATAAAAGGGGTGCTGTCAGTCTGATCCGGTGTTGAAGAGTAAGCCGTAATGGGCACCCAGACTTTTTTAGTAATAATAAGCTCTTTTTCTTGGGGGGGCACGTTTACAACGCTATACGCGGTAGCACTTACAGTGCGGGCAGTTTTAATGGGTTCGTTTTTATACTCTATATTACTGTCCTCGTGTCCCACACCCTCGGCTTCTGTGGTTTTTGTATCTTCACTTTTTAAAATAAAACTATTTAAAGAGGTAGCGGTACCAGCCGCGGTTGCGATAGCGTAATGTGTAAATGCGACAGAAACTAAAAATACCACAACCACAGCCGCAAGGTTTGACTTAAGCTGTTCTATGTTTTTTATTTGTACACCCCGGAACTTGTTGCTTGCCTTTACTGCATAAGTATTAAACAAGTTAGCTAAGCGGAGGCGATATTGCCCCACAGACATCTGTCTGTAAGACAGATGTCGCCTTGTTACTTGCTTAAAATACAGGACAAACAAACACTGAAAATGCTCAGTTATATGCCGTAGATGTATTTTTTGTATACGAACCTCTCTATCTGCACTACCGCTTACAGGCGTGCGTCTTGAGGGCTCTTCGGATTGTTTCATAATGCAACAAAAAATTCTCCCGAGAGAGAATTTCAAGTTTTATATCATATTGGTACTAAAATGTCAATATGATTTTAGTAGTTTAGCATCATTGCCTCTTTTACCTCTTTTAAAGTACGAGATGTAGTTTCCCTCCCTTTTTCTGTGCCGTTTTTTAATATTCGCATAACTTCCGCGGGGTCCTTTGCATACTCTTCACGCCTATCTCTTATGGGCGACAAAAATTCATTAAGCACGCTCGCTAAGCGTTTTTTAAGCTCAACATCTCCAAGACCACCCTTGCGATAGTATTCTTTCAATTTTTCTACCTCTTTTTTATCCAGGGCTCCGCCTTCGGTGGAAAAGGCATCCAAATAATCAAATACTGTATTACCCTCAACTTTGCCCGGATCGTCTTTATGCACATGTCCGGGATCCGTATACATTTGCATTACTTTTTTCTCAACCTCTTTGAGATTATCTTTTAAATAAATGGCATTGCCCAAAGATTTTGACATTTTCGCCTTGCCATCTACGCCCGGGAGTCGTGTTACTTTTGTGACAACGGCTTCAGGTAAAACAAGTACATCTTTTTTATACACTCTATTGAATTTTTCAACTATCTCTCGTGTCTGCTCTATCATCGGAAACTGATCTTCCCCTACAGGTACTAAGTTTGCCTTAAATGCGGTAATATCGGCCGCCTGGCTTACAGGATACATGAAGAATCCCGCGGGCAGACTTTTTTCAAATCCCTTCTGCCTTATCTCTTCTTTTACTGTCGGGTTTCTTTGAAGGCGTGCTACTGTAACTAAATTTAAATAGTACATTGTAAGTTCAGGGAGTTCGGGAAGTTGTGATTGTAAAACTATGGTAGATTTTTCAGGGTCTATGCCTACCGCCAAATAATCCAGCATAACTTCAAGCACGTTATCGCGTACCTTTTTAGGGTTATTAGCATTATCTGTTAACGCCTGGGTATCGGCTATCATTACAAAGGTGTTGTGGTCATCCTGCATATCTACGCGCATACGCAAAGAGCCCGCGTAATGCCCGAGATGCAGCGACCCCGTGGGTCTATCTCCTGTTAAAATTGTACCTTTGTTTTTCATGTATAAATTTATATTAACATACTTAAACAAAAACCCCGCAAGCTGCGGGGTTAAAAGATCAAGCTGCAATGGAGGAAGGAATTATATCCATCTTTTCCATGAGATTTAGATCGGACTTAAAAAAATCTGACATATCCGCTATTGAGCCGAAATCAAACACTCCGACTTCTTCTCCCTCATCACCCTCTGCTTTAAGATGGGAAAAATGAGATACCTTTACAGCAAACACGTAAACCGCGTGGTTGTCCCTGTGGTCTGTCCAGGCAAGCTTAAGGTCTTCAGGCATCATCGCAATTCCGGTCTCTTCTTCTAACTCACGACTCGCGGTTTCCGGAGGGTACTCCCCCGTCTCGCTTCTTCCACCGGGAAGCTTCCAATCATTGGATCTGTTGCGCTTCTCTGTCTCGCGGACAAAAACAGCAAAACCTTCTACGTCAAAGACAATTATCTTGCACGCGTAGTCGCGAAAACCGGCTGTCTCATGGGGCCATTTTTCCTGGTCCGAGCCCTGGTACCAGTTTGCAAACGCAAATTTCTCTGAATCTTTCATATAAACCTCCTTTCTAAGGTGCTTTTTGATGTGTCAATTATACAACAACTCGTAAAAAATTGCAAGGATAAAATTAAAACCCCATAATGTGGGGTTTTAAAACGATCATTCCACTAATGTGCCCTGGACATCTGCCCACTCTATAACTGTAACCTGTGATTCCCAGTTAATATCCGAATAATACTGCTTTAGATCACTAAAAAGTTCGTTCAGGTTGCCAAAACCTTCTTTTCTCACCTCTTCAGGTGTCACATCTTTTAAGATGCAGTAACGTACCTTCGTTACTGTAGCTAATACAGCCCATGACTTCCAGTGACAGCCGAGCATAATGGTTGTATCCGGCTTATAACGCCTAAATCCTGTTCTTATGGAAACGGTTTTTTCACCGGACAGAATCATTTCGCGATCCTTATCGCCAGCTATCAAAAGGCCGTACATAGCTTCTCTCATCTCATCGGGCATTAGAACCTCCTTTAAGAGCTGCCGATAATTTATCATATTATTTTTCTACACACAATAGCCATGCCTTTCGATTCCCATCCAATCAATAACAAAATAAAACACCCCTTAAGGGGTGTTTTATTTTGTTATGAGCGGGTGAAGGGAATCGGCGTCAAGTCACTAAGCTCAAACTTCGCCTTCGGCTCGTCTTCGCTAAGTGCTTCCTGCCCGGGCTCCCTCGCTGGGCTCGGTCCGCCTTTCGATTTCCTTCACCTCCAGCCATATACCAAAAACATAAAAAGAGTGCCATTTAGGCACTCTTTTTATGTTTTAACAGAGCGGGTGAAGGGAATCGAACCCTCGTTTCATCGTTGGCAACGATGTGTAATAGCCACTATACGACACCCGCTTCTAAATTACTTCACACAACTTTTCGCGCCAACCCTGAAGTTTCAGAAATAATTCTGTATTACAAATTATAATATCAAAGGTTCCGTGCGGTAATGTATCTTTTTTATTCTTGCTCGACTTATTTGGTTTTCTGTAAGTTTTATAAAATTGCGTCAAGGGTATGCCAGAAACATTGGACCAATAACCTTCTGCTTTTTTAAAATCCAAGTGAGGATGTATGTGAATACGACCTATTAACTTATCCGTGGGTACATTACAAACTTCTCTAAAAAACTTAACTATAATTCTTATCATTTCTGGATCGCTATTAGAAAACTGCACTCCACTTCTTCTAGTTTTTGCTCCTTCTCCCCAATAAAGGGAAACACCTACTAGAAATAAATCATTTTTACTTAACTTTTTGATTTCATCTTTCGCAGAATCAATAATTCGTTGCCTTCGAGCATTTTCATTTTTTAATCGCGTCTGTCGTCGTTGTTCAACCACCTCAAAAGAGACTCTATTTTTAGATAACTTTTGTTTCTGTTTTTTTGTGAGCTCAATATCTCTAACCCACACACTCACAGAACCCTTAGCAACTCCAAGCTCTTTTGTTATTTCTCTTATAGACCAACCCTTTTTACGTAATTCTCTTGCTTTTCTTTTTTCTTCAAGTTTCATAATTGAACCATAAAATTATATATATTTTATTATATCACAATGGTTCAATTATGTATTGTGGAAAAAACTAAGTGGGCGGTGAGGGACTCGAACCCCCGACTTTCTGCGTGTAAAGCAGACGCTCTAGCCAACTGAGCTAACCGCCCTCTCCTTCGCTCAGAAGATATCTGAGCTACGGATGAGCAGGCAACTATTTTAAACAACTGCTTGCCCTTCCGAAGCCCGAATATGATGAAGGGCGTAGGAGGGAGTTATGCGCCCAAAAAATTTTCAATTTTGTGTGCCTAGGGAGGGAATTGAACCCCCGACACAAGGCTCTTCAGGCCTCTGCTCTACCCCTGAGCTACCTAGGCAGTGTAAAACATCCGCTCCGCCAAATAAGTTTCAGTCATTAATTAGAGGACTATGTGCGCCTGGATGGATTTGAACCATCGACCCCAGCTTTATAAGAGCTGTGCTCTAACCCCTGAGCTACAGGCGCATATGTTTTTATTTTTATCTCTCTGCCTTTTATAAGAGCTGTGCTCTAACCCCTGAGCTACAGGCGCTCTCCTTCGCTCAGAAGATATCTGAGCTACGGATGAGCAGGCAATTATTTTAAACAACTACTTGCCCTTCCGAAGCCCGAATATGATGAAGGGCGTAGGAGGGAGCTATGCGCCCATGTATACCATGTGGGGACGGTGGGAATCGAACCCACATGCCATAAGGCACGAAATTTTAAGTTTCGCGCGTATACCTAGTTCCGCCACGTCCCCTTTGTTTATTTTTGCCACTATTTAATGCTCGATGTGTTGGTTGTAAACTGTGGCAATTGGGGCATAAAATCCTTAAATTCTTCAATCTATTATCATTTTTATCACCATTAATATGGTCTAATTCAACAGGAATGCGCCCATCTACGGATCTTTGCGCCCACCCGCATAACTCACACTTCGTTTTTTTCAATCCTTCAGAAAATAATCTCTTCTTTAATTTGTAACTTTGATAAGTGCTATTTTTAACCAAAATTTCTTCTATTGGCTTCGGGGGATTCATCCTAAACTTTAATCCCACATTCCATCCTCGTCCTGTAAAGTGCAAGGTATTTAACCCCAACTCTTTAATATATTTATTTATTTGATCATAATTTCCTCCTGCAGGCTTAAGGCCCAAGCGTTGTATCACCTGCCTTACACTAAAAGATTCTTCAACCGCAACGCGTAATTGATCATTATTCCATTTTCGTGGCTTGCTCATTACACTTATTATACCACGAAATGGTACACACAATAATAATTTTTTACTTAGTGTCTTCCATTTCCCCTTCTTTTTTATCTTTAGTTTCTTCTTTACTTTCCTCCTCCTTCGCTAAAGCTTCGGAGGATAAATCTTTTGGCTCCTCCGCCTTCTCCTCTTCTTTGTTTTCTGCTTCCTCGGCTGCAGTATCTTCTGTCTTCGACTCCTCTTGAATTTCAGAGGTTTCTTCTTTCAACTGCTCACTGTTCTCTGTTTCTTGCCCGCCCGCCTCTACTTCGTCTCGCGATGTCGGGCTGGGTTCACTAATTTCTGTTCCACCCATATCAAAGATAAGATTTTGAAGTTTTGTCTTTCTCTTCTTGGTCTTTTTACCTACCTGCCCCCTAATATAGTAAAGTTTAGCTCTTCTAACTTTTTCCTGGCGAAGAATCTCTATTTTCTCTATTGCGGGCATGTGTAAAGGAAATATTCTTTCAACACCTACTCCTCCGGCGCCTATTTTTCTTACCGTAAAAGTTCCGCTTAAACCGCTCCCGTGCTTAACCGCAATAACAAGTCCCTCAAACACCTGGACTCTTTCTTTGTCCCCTTCTTTTATCCTCTCGTGAACACGAACAACTTGTCCGGCGCGAAGATTTGGAACATTCTTTTTTGATAAATTTTTTGTAACCTCTTGTAAATTATTCATAACGCGTATAAGTATAACATAATAATTATGCTATATCAATGCTATTTATAAAATTTGTAAGTACTTTAGGCATTTCTGCCCCAAACTCAAGAACTGTTCCGCCCGGCATAGGTATTTGCAAAAAATACGCATGTAGAAACAATCTGTTCAGCTCAATCGGACACTCCTTTTTCTTTCCGTATATCCTATCGCATACCAGTGGATGCCCAACAGATGCCATGTGTACTCTTATTTGATGCGTTCTGCCTGTTTTGGGTTTAACACTCAGTAAAGAGTATTCTTTATAGTTTTTTACAACTTCCCAAAAAGTTAGAGCATCACGTATTTTTGAGGGCTCTGCCTGACTATACTCCTCCACTGTTATCTTCTTACCGGAAATACTCGCTATCTCTTTCTCTATCTTGCCCTTATCGGTTTTTGGTTCTCCCCACACAAGGGCATAATACTTTTTTTCTATTCTGCGTTCCTGGAATAACTTCTTTAAAATCTCAAATGAATTTTGAGTTCTTGCAACAACAAGCAACCCCGAAGTTTCTCTATCTAATCTATGTACAATACCCGATCTTTGAATCTCCTGCCCTTCCACAGCATTGTGTAAAGGGGGGTCCCCTACTCCCCGGATTTCCGGATATTTATCCAAAATCCAATCAACAAGAGTTTTTTCTCTTTTGTTTTGAGGTTCTCGAAGAATTTTGGGAGTCGTATGCACCAACAACCCTGACGGCTTATTTATAACAATCAGATCTTCCGATTCGTAAATTATTTCAATGTCCATAGTGGGCGGTACAGGATTTGAACCTGTGACCCCTTGCGTGTCGAGCAAGTGCTCTGCCACTGAGCTAACCGCCCATTAAGGTTTTAATTTTCTATAATCTCTATATTATTTAAAGCTAAATCATTATAGTGAACCTCTACAATAAATAAGGATTTGGCCACATGCTCCGAACGCCAACCCATTGAGGCCTCAGGCGCTCCGGCTTTCGGCTGAAAATTAGTTTTGTCAAAAACATAAACATATCCAACAGCATCTTTTGCAGATTTCAACGCCCCACTGGAAGCTCGAAAATGTAAATTGCCTTTTCCGTCTGATTCAAAGCCTGTTTTATCTTTCCTTACCAATGCTCTAAAAATAGCAATATCAGCATAAGGCGATGCCACAACCGCAGGAGGACCGTCTTCTTGGGGTTCCTCGCCCTCTTTATAGTTATGTGCCTGACGAGGCTCAAGTTCCTCAATATCTCCTACCGGCGAACCGTGAAATACATACTTACCCATCTTTTCTAACTCATGCAATTTTTTACTTCCTTCCTTCCCTCCTTCACTTTCCTGTTCTGAATAAAATTCAGTGTTAAAAATTTTTTTCATAAAACTTTAAGCTTTGTAGCATTAACTTTGTGCGCAGGAGAGGACTTGAACCTCCACGCCCTAATGGACACTAGCCCCTCAAGC
>JBBDKX010000024.1 GCA_040879145.1 Candidatus Spechtbacterales bacterium
ATTAGTTTTTATTATACCAAATAAAAACACCGCTTTTGCGATGTTTTTCAAAGATTTCAATTGAAGGCGCGTAGCTAAACTTTCTTTTAAGCAGTTAGTGTAGCCATGAACCGTAAGTAGTAACTCTCGCAATCCTAATTCAAGACATTAATATATAAATGTGAGATTTTCACCCCGCACCACGCGCAGTGCGGGACAGGGATTTGCGCTATATATATGTAGCGATTTTGATATTTGGATGCAGTGCGAGGAAGCGATGAGGAGCGGAATAAGGCGTAGGTGGTAACTACGTCGTTGAGCACCGCAACCGCTGACGAAGCAATGCGCCAAATAGGAAATCGCCTTACCTTATTTACGAATGTAAAATTACCATTACATCTCCGTCTCGAACAATATACTCCTTCCCCTCCGTCCGAATCCATCCTTTTTCTTTAGCTGCCGCCCAAGCGTTTACCCTTCCGTAGCCTTCGGGCGAAGGAGGGCCTGCTTCAAGCAACTTATCCCATTGAATAACCTCGGCACGAATAAACTTTTTTTCAAAATCTGTATGTATCTTACCCGCTGCTTCGGGAGCTCTGCTCCCCTCTTTACATGTCCACGCGCGGGTTTCATCTTCCCCTGTTGTTAAAAATGTTATTAATTTCAATATTTTATACCCCGCGTTTACCAGTTCCGAAAGCCCACTCTCCCCTAAGCCCAGCTCCTGCCGTTCTTCTTTTGAAAGGTCTGCTGAATCTAATTCCTCGCGCACATCCATCTTTACATATGCCGAACCAAGTTTATTTACGTAAGCTACTAAATCTTCGCTAATATCGTCCCCTTTTGAATTAAACAAAAAGAAGTAAGGTTTTGATGTTAAAAGTTGCAAATCTTTTACCACCGCGTGAAATTTTTCACTAACATCTTTACCTTTTAAAAAGTCTGCAACATGCACGTTATTATTCAAAGATTCTTTTAGCTCCTGTACAACAGCTAACTCTTCTTTTGCCTCTTTGTCCCCCGTGCGCGCTTTGCCCTCTACTGTATCCAATCTTTTTTCAACACTTTCAAGGTCTTTTAATGCAAGTTCTGTCCGCAATATCTCAATATCCCGCAAAGGGTCTACTGAGTTTTCGACATGCTGAATATCGTCTAACTTAAAAGTTCTTACAACGTATAATATCGCATCGGTTTCGCGTATGTTTGCTAAAAACTTATTACCCAATCCTTCTCCTTTATTGGCGCCTTTAACCAGACCCGCGATATCTGTAAATTCAATAGCTGTCGGTACTTTTTTTGCCGAATTTGAAAGCGTTGCCAATTTATCCAAACGCTCATCAGGCACCTCAACTACACCCACATTCGGGTCTATTGTGGCAAAAGGGTAATTTGCTATCTCTACCTGTTTTTTGGTTAACGCCGTAAATAATGTTGATTTACCTACGTTCGGTAAACCAACAATTCCTATACTTAGCATAAATTTTTATTTTGGCGAATTACTCCGTGCTTCGTTTTCATTCGTACTCGCCAAGTGTCTACTTTATCACAAAAGCCGTGCAAATGCACGACTTCTCCCAAAAAACGGACCACAACCGGATATCAATTACAGTGGGGGGCCTAACGGGAATTGAACCCGTGTCGCACGGACCAGTATTACAACTTAAATGCAGTGGGGGGCCTAACGGGAATTGAACCCGTGTCGCACGGACCACAACCGTGAGCTTTACCACTAAGCTATAGGCCCCCCACTGCATTTAAGTTGTAAACACACAACCGTGAGCCTGTCCTCTAATTAACAACTGAAATACGCTTTAGAAAAACGAGAATGAGCCAGATTCGCGAAACGACGACGCAGGAGTGGTTTAACACCACTTCAAGGAGGAGTGACAAAGAAGATGGTTTATTCTCGTTTTTCCCAAGGGGCGGGCGGATATTATCCATATTCTTTGTTTTCGTCGCTCATGCACATTTGTGCACTTCACTCCTCAGGCCTCGAATATGGATAATATACGCTCCGCTAAATGAATTTCAGTTGTTAATTAGAGGGCCGACCACTAAGCTATAGGCCCCCCACTGCAATTGATTAAAAACAACCGTGAGCCTGTCCTCTCATAAAGAAATAGAATCCATCTGGAACACTTTCCTTATTCTGCTCTTTGTCTCCCCGGCTGGACTCGAACCAGCAACCTACAGTTTAGAAAACTGTTGCTCTATCCTGTTGAGCTACGGGGAGAAAATATCCAACAGAGTGAACCTGTTAGTTTACATATACATATAGGTAAAACCGCTGGAAAAACTTAAACGCTATAAATTATACCTTAAAAGTTTAAAAAAATCAAACACCAGATACAAGAATCTTAAAAGGGATCCGGCACAGAAGAGTTAACAGATCCTGTTCGCCTGTTTTCTATAAAACTCAGGACATCTTCAAACACAGACATGTTTACCTTTTTTACAGATACAAAAACACTGTAATCCTCGCCCGTTAAAACATAAACATTTTGATAAAAATAGTAACTACCTATAAGCAGTGCCAACACCGCTCCAAAAAGAAATATAACAGTGAAGTGTTTAGCTAAAAAAACCGGAAGTGTTTTTTCAACACGCTCTATATCTTCTTTTTTAAGTTTAAATTTTAGGCTTTTAAATTGCATGTTTTATTGTAAATATATTTTAAGTACTACATTTGTGCTTATTAGACCACCGTCCCCCTCTTTGCTCATACTAACTTGTTTGATGCTTATCAAGTACGGCGTTGACTTTAAGCCCTCAAAAAAACCGAAAACTCCCGCAAAAGTCCCTTGTAAATTAACAGAAAAATCTATTTCTACAACCTTGCCTGTTTTTGAATCTTTTATCTCATTTGTACTTCTGACAGAATAAGTATTACCGTTAGCCAAAGCTATTCCCTCTATTTCTTGTATAAATTCCAATTTATCACCCTCCGTAAGCAACAAGCCTTTAACAGTTTCTATATCCGAGTTTATTTTTTCAATCTCTTTGGCAAGATCATTTTTTAAATCCGCCTTTTGTTCAACCTCGCTTAGCGCCCTGCTGTTTGCCACATAATCACCCTGCGTGGCATGCAGTCCCGACAACAAAAATTGCCACAACACAAAGATACAAAGAACAACAACCCCCGCAAACACCCCTAAAGCAGTAAATAATTTGTTTTTGTTTTTTTTCATCCTATTTTTCTGTGCTTTCCAGTTTAAGGGTAAATTGAAAATCAATATCTTCGGATTTTAATAAATTTGACAAAGGCCCCTCTACCTCCTTAAAAAGACTGCTTTCTTCAAGACTGCTTTGAACTGCTATAACTTGTGTCCGCTGCTCTGCGTGTCCGCTAATGAACACAGACCCTGCAGAAGAGTTGAATGTTAAAGAGTTTAATTCAACACCGCCAGAGACAGCATAAGCTATATCGCTGATGATTTGCGCAATATCGTGCTTATCACTGTTTTTTATATCTTGTATCTTCAAAAGAAGCTGATTAAACTCGTTTATCTCTTTTTCCAGGTCACGAGCTTCGGCTGTTTCTCTCAAGCCTGAGATATTCTCTATATTTTGCTTAAGCGCGTTATTTTGTATGCTTAACACCTGAGTATTTGCAAATATTGTTATACCGAATATCAGCATCCAGATAAAAAAAACAACGCTTCCAGCATACAACAAGCGAACATTTACAATGTTTTTTATATTGTCTTTAAATTTTTCGGGAAGAAAATTAAAATTATTCATATAATTCTTTAAACGCGCCCTCTGCTCCCTTAAGAGCCAGCCCTATGGCAGTTGTGTAGCGCACAGACTCCTCATAACTTAGTTCGGGTGTTTCCTTCAAAGGGTACGGCAAAACATTAACCCAGGGGTTTACGGGCTCAACCTGCTTTTGCAAAAGCAGGCTCAACTGTTTTACGATGCCGGGAAGCCGGGCGCCTCCACCGGAAATAATTAGCTTTTCAACATCGTGAGCGTTACTCCCCTGTTCTTTTAGTGAGTCTTGTAAAAAACCCATATAATTATTAACCGAATCAGCTAATCGTTCAAAAATAGGATTTAATGCTTCCTCTATTTTTTTTCCATATTTTGGATCCTTTAACAACCTCGGATCCCAGCGCAGTTGTTGAGCTTTTTCAAGTTCCAGTCCCAAAGACTTAGCTATAGATTCTGTCGCCTCATTCGTAGAAAAGTTAACGGAACCTGTTAATACAACTGAATTTTTAGAAAAAGTTATAAGGCGTGTTCGGTTAGCCCCTATCTCTGTTATAATAACCGCCTTATCTGAACTTCCCTTTATGGCGCTTCGGCTTATGGCTATGACTTCGGGCTCAATAACAACCGGCCGTAAGCCCGCGTCAGTTAAAAGATCGGCATAAGAATCTACCACATCCTTTCTTGCCGCCCCAACAAGTACGTCTGTGTGGTCATTTTCATCATGTAAATTCAACACCTTGTACGATAAATATGAATTATTTGCCTGTATGGGTAGATTGCGTTCAGCTTCAACCATAACTGTGCTTTCCAGCTCTTTTTTATCTAATATGGGGATGCGAATTGACTTAAGAAAAACCTCTTCATCCGGAAGAGAGGCTACAACATACGGAGACAGCCCTTTACCGCGATGCTTGCTGAGTTCTTCTTTTAAAACTTGTGCTACTTCAGACGGTTTTTTTATCTTACCGCCCTCAATGGCGCCTTTTGGAAAAAGACCCTCTCCAAAAACAGCGAGGTCGTAATTTTTGTTCTTTTTTTTCAGCTGGACGAATTTGAAGGATGAATCCGACATATCCAGCCCAAATGCTGATGGAATTATCTTCATTTTATATATAAATGGTAAATGTTTCCTTAGTACTATTGTATCATTATTTTACTTACTGCTCTTCCCAAGATTTAATGGTGAACCCTCCCGCGGGCCCGGAGGAAAAATTTAAATTGGCTAATCCTGTAGTATATTGCAAGACCGCGTTATTGTCCAAAAATATTTTCCAGGCAGTAAGCTGTACTACCTCCACGTTATTGTGTAAGTATGTCAATCCGTCCGCCGCGTAAAAAATCACGCCGGAAGCATTGTTGTGAAGGTCTATAGCCGCGTCGTGATGAGTGCAGTCTCCGCTACCATCTCCACGGCAGGCAACAGTACTCAGCAACATAAGATAACTATCCGGATCGCCGGATCCTGCAAATGTTCCGTTATTTTTAATGTGTATCCATCCATCTGTTATTATAACACCCGAATCTCTGCCATACGAAGAGTCAAGCTGTATAGATCCCCCATTGCTGATATCTATATTTCCTTTAACCCAAACGGTGCCTGTTAGGGTAATGGTAATATTGTTTCCCAAAAGCATATCGCCTTCAATGACGCCGGGCCCTATTGTGTCGTCATCACCAGGGTCATAGTCGCCCGCGGAAATTATTCCGCCGTCTTCGGCATCCTCTTTCCAGTCGTTTATTGTGTCATCCGATATAGGCAGATCTACGGGAGGTATCTCTTCTTGTTGCTCTGTCACATCTCCGCCCGCAGGGCAGTCGTCAACCCCGCCGCCGGTTACATACGTAATGTCTCCGTCCACACTGCAGTCCTCCAGCTCATAGGCCTCCGCGTTGCCGCCGATTTCTAAATCTTTAATTTTGTTGCCGTTGACGGCGACAATAACATCACCCGTAACTATAGCGCCACTGTCGCCGTCAACCGAACCGTTAGAATATACGCTTCCTATAATTTCGCTGTTGTCGTCCATCTCAAGACCACCCTCTCCGACCTGGGCTCCGTAGTTGAAGGAGGCTCCGGTTGTGTTGCTTTCCACCACGACTTTTAATTCCCTTATTCTGCCGGAACTATCTCCTTTCGAAACAAGCTCATCGCCCCCCGAGATGCTTTGGACCTGGATCTCGGCCGAGGCATCTCCCACATTTAAGGTGTAGGGCGCAGTATAACTCTTACTTGAATCCAGATAGCGCAAAAGAACATCCTCTATTCCTGCCTCCGAAGCGTAAAGCGCCTGCTCGCTCATGCCAAAATTTCTTGCTGCTTCAAGCCTGTTTAAAAACACAAAAACAAGAGATAGTGCTATTGTAGACCCTATAAACATTACTATTATAGTCATCCCCAAAGCTATGACACCTTCTTCTTTTTTGTTAACCTTAATCATAAAAATAATTTAATAATTGCGCATCTGGGTAAATGATTGCACGCTGTGTGACAAAATATCACCGGAACCACCCGGATTATACTCAAGGGTAAGAGCTGTTAAAATACCGTCCTCCGTACCGTCTTCTAAATAAACTTTAGAAAAATCAAGACTGGCAACCACAATTCCCCCCGATGTTAAACACTGTATGCCTGTATTTTCTTTTTTAATACAAAGACGCTCATTAGAATCAACAAAAATATCTAAATAAGCCTGTGTTTCACCCGGATATCCCGCCTTTTTTGACAACAAGCTTAACTGTCCCGGATCCGAAACAAAGTCCGATGTCGCGTCGTATATATCACTGGAATGGCGTATCTGAAAGTCTATAGCATGCATGGCACTTATCGTGTTATTTATAAGCTTATCCTTACTCCCTCCACGACTCTGAGAATTAACAGCACCTAATAAAAACTGGAACAAAAACATAATAACCATAGCCAAAAGCGCTGTATACACAATAAGCTCCATAAGAGAAAAACCTTGGCTATCTTCCGGCTTTCGGCTTCCGATTTTTAAGTATTTAAAAAAAATATTTATTTTATCCATGGTTACACAAGCTGAAAGCTGACAGCTAACAGCTAAAAGCTATTCCATTATCTATAGTTTTGCCAGTTAGTTAAGTAGGATTCCAGTGTTACTGTTCTTGAATCCCCGCCCGGTCGTGCCCACCGCACAAAAACATTCGCCTTCAAGGTATCCACGTCACTTGTTCCGCTTGTTGCTATGTCATCACTTGAGTCACGAAACACCTCTTCAAACTCCACCCATCTTGTATATATACCCACCGGGCCCGGATTTGTTGCAACCAATTCCCACCGGTCAGATACATTAACCCGGGGGTAATAAGCGGTAGAGTAGCTAAGTGTGGAAACATTGTCCCAATTGCTATCGCGAACACTTCTTACAGATTCCATGGTTTCTCTTGCTAAAATATACGCCGAGGCATCCTGTTCCGCTAAAATCTGTACCCTCTGTTGTAAAAACAAAACCTGCATAATACCTATAAAAGTTGTTGCCAAAACAGCTATAACAACTATCATTTCAACAATACCAAAACCACGCTCACCTTCGGCTTTACCGTAAAACACAGAACATAGGACATGGAACAATTTTTTCCCTTTTGTTTTTTTATAGTTTTTTGTTATATGTTTCATGCTGTGTGTTACATGATTTATCTATAAATCATACTTAATATGCTAAACCCTTTGGTTGGCACGCCTCCGGCGTCATAATCCACAACATCTACAGTGTCTATATCAACACCTAAAGAGAGGTCGTTATCATCTCTATTTCTGTGTACAGACAAAATAGTGTCGTTATCATCTATATATAGACTATGCACCCTTATATGCTCTTCATTGCCTGATATGTCTATGGTTTCTTCCCAGTTAAAAACCGTGGAACTTCCATTCATAAAATCATCCACCGCTATATTTTCAACATGAGTTCCGCCGTCAAAAGTTAGTATCAGATTTGTAGAATTTCTTAAGCTAAAACCGAGGTCAAATTCAAGGTGTCTGGAGTCTGTAACAGTCGGACCTTCTTGTGAATACATCCTAAAGCTAAAATCATACTGATCGGCGGGACCGAGCTGTTCTCCATCGTCAGATGGATTATTATTAGCGCCAACATATCTCCAAGCGTCTCCATCGGCGTAGGCGGGAGGAGCAGAAGCCGCGTGTTCATATCCCCAAATTATTGTGCCCTCCGCTCCGGAGGCAGCTATTGTTGAATTTGGCAGTGAACGCAGACGCATAAAATATGTTGTGGACGGCTGTAACTCAACCGAAGAGGGAAAAATAAATTGCACCCAAGATAGCACGGATGGCAGTATGTCGCCGTCTACAATCAAACTTTTACCTATAACATTTCCGGTGGTACTGCCCTCTCTAATCTCTAAAAAGACGTCTGAAAACTCGGAGTCTACATCATCATCATTATAGCGCAGATAAAGATCTACCCTGCTCGCATACACCACATCAGAACCAGCTGTAAAACTTTGTGCCGGATCGCCCACAGCGGAATCTGAAGGAAATGACGCAAGATTAGAATCTGAAAGCCCGTCAACATATTCAATATCCGAAGGAATGCACAGCTCCGGACTATTCAAAATAGTTACATTACCCGTGCTGTCAATGCAAATAACACTTCTTACTGATGAATCTCCTTTCCTTGCTACTTCAACGAATCCTGAGTTAGTGGTATATCCTGAAAGCCTGTCAAAAACTACATCTAACCCACCGCCCGCAAACTGAACGTTTATAATCTCCACCGAAGCATCCAAATTATTAGTTTCGTTGTCCGGATCCATAGAATCAAAAGTGTTGCCAAAAAACAAGGTGTAAGTTCCCGCACCTGCGTCAAAATAAACTCCGTGGGAAGAAAAGTCCTGCGCGGCAAGAGTTCTGTTTTGCGCAAGGCGTAAGACGCTTGCTATTTTTTGCGCGTCCGTATCTACACCTACATCATGCCTTAAAGAAAAGTATACTCCTGTAGATATCATAAACAGGATAGTAGCAACGGATAAAACAACAAGTATCTCTACTATTGTAAAACCCTGCGTATTTTTGTTTTTTAAAAATATCTTCATTAGAAAATAGGAAATTAAGCACTTCCAAGCATGCCGTATATGGGCTGCATTATAGAAATAGCAAAAAATCCGACAGCTCCCCCAATAAAAAGCATTAGTATTGGTTCTATTATTGAAGACATGTTATCTGTAGTGTCCGAAACCTCTCTCTCATAAAACTCCGCGACGCGACTCAATAAATCTGAGAGTTTTCCGGATTCCTCCCCTACTTGTATCATTTCCAACATCAAAGGAGTATAAAGCTTAGAGTAACCATCCAAAACCTCATAAAGATTTTTTCCTTTCTTTACTTCTTCTGTAGCACTCTCAAGTGATTCACGGTAATACACATTATTTAGAGTTTCAGAAACTATGCCGAGCCCTTCCAAAATGGGGACACCTCCGGATATAAGAGAGCTAAGTGTTCTGGCAAAAGCGGCATTGTTTATTTTATGAGATAATTCTTTAAAAAGAGGTATGTGCAACACCAAAAAAGATAAACTCCTTTTTCCGTTTTCGGTGCTAAGAAATTTTTTAAGTAAAAATATAAAAAAGGGCAATGCCGCTAAAACAGCCCACCAATATACTGTCAGAAAATCACTTACTGTTATTATTGCCTGTGTGGTAACAGGCAAATCTACACCCAAGTCTCCAAAAATTGACTTAAGTTGAGGGACAACCATTATCATCATTAAAATCCCTATTCCTATCATGGCTATTATAATAACAGCCGGATAAACCATGGCACCCCTAACTTTAGACCTAAGTTCGTGTTGTTTTTCAAGTTGTGAGGCCAAAACCTCAAGCGTGCCGTCCAAATTACCGGAAACTTCTCCGGCCTTTACCATGCTTGAGTACAGAGTCCCAAAAATCTTTGGATGCTCTGCTACCGCGTCGCTAAAATTCTTTCCCGACTGAAGGTCTTTGCTTATCTTTTTTATAGTCCTTTTAAAGGTGGGGCTCTGAGACTGTTTTTCCAAAACCTCAAGAGCGCGTGAAATATCTATGCCACTGGATATCATAACTGAGAGGTTTCGTGAAAACATCATTTTCTCTTCCAGAGAAACTCCTTTTATTTTTTCAACAAAAACATTTAAATCCAGTTTGGCTAATTTCTGTACACCGGAACCGCTGTTTTCACCATCATCACCCATAACTTCTACATCTATAAGATAAAAACCCTCATCGCGCAAAGCACGGGCAAGGTCAAGCTGGCTCGCAGCTTCCGTTTCCCCTTCTCTGGTTTCTCCTTCAGGATTTTTTGCTTTGTATTTAAATAACATTTTGTTTCGCTACCTGTCTGCGTGCGTGCCGCACGCACAGGCAGACGCTCACAAAATAACCGCTGATATATGCTGATTTTGCGGATTTTGTGCAGATAGCTCTGCATTAATCTGCTTTTATCCGTATTAATCCGCGGTTTTAAGCGAGCTTATTCACTAGTTACTCTGAGTATCTCTTCCAGAGTTGTTATCCCTTGAACCGCCTTCATAACGCCGTCCTCTAACATTGTTAACATGCCCTCCTTCTTTGCCTGTTCTTCTATCGCGTCTGTGGTGGCGCTTTCGTTTATTAATTTTTTAATAGACTCGCTAACCTCAAGAACTTCAAAAATCCCCATCCTTCCACTGTACCCATCCGGACAATTATCAGACGGCTTAGGTTTATAAAATTCTATAGATTCCCATGTATCACTTTTTCCAATAACCTTTTCTTTTTTCATTACCTCCAAAAGCCTGTCTAAATTCACACTCTTACCCAAAGACTCTACCTCTTTTTTAGATAATTTATATTTTTCTCTGCCGTCGGGACATAATTTTCTAACAAGACGCTGTCCTATGGCAATATTAAGAGTTGATGATATCAAAAAAGGCTCCTGGTCCATGTCCATAAGTCGTGGCATCGCTCCCGCGGCGCTATTGGTGTGTATGGTAGATAATACCAGGTGTCCGGTTAAAGCGGCATTTATCGCCAAACTCGCGGTCTCATTATCGCGAATCTCTCCCACCATGATAATATCGGGGTCCTGACGAACAAGCGCGCGTAACCCATTGGCAAATGTAAGCCCGATTTCGGGTTTAATTTGGGTCTGGTTAATTCTGGGCATTCTATACTCTATAGGATCCTCAACGGTAGAGATGTTTACACCCGGTTTATTTAATATATCTAACACTGTATACAAATTCGTTGTTTTACCTGATCCGGTGGGACCCGTAGCTAATATCATACCTAAGGGTTTTTGCATCGCATGTTGCAATCTCTCAAGAGCCTCTCCCCTGTAACCCCTCTCCTCCAAGTTAGAACCTTTGGAGCCTTCGGGTAAAAGACGTAGTACCACTTTTTCTCCATCATAAACAGGGAGCATGGAAACACGGAATGAAACCCTTGAATCATCGGTTTTTATTGTAAAACGTCCATCCTGGGGAAGGCGGTGTTCGTCTAAGCGTAAATTACTCAAAATCTTTATTCGCGCGACAACCCCATCCTGAACTTTTTTGGGCAATATCATGGCATCATGCAATATTCCATCTATTCTGTAACGAACCAAAACATCTTTTTCTTCAGGTTCAATGTGTATATCACTTGCCCGCTGTGATATTGCGTGGCGCAATATGGAGTCTACAATTCTTATTATAGGAAGCTCTTCGGCTTCTTTTTTAAGATCTTCTTTTTTGGGGACATCTTTTGCTACATCGCCCTGCAGTCCTTCTGTTGTAATACTTTCATTTAATTCAGATTCTTTTTCTTCAGATCCTACCAATCCTTCAAACTCTTTTTCAAGACTCTTTTCGTACAATTTTAAAGCCTGCTTAATTCCTTCGTGGCTCGTATAGCGCGGAATTATATTAAGTCCTGATTTTTTTCTAATAAAATCTACAGTCTGTATATCCGTAGGGTCTGTCATTGCGACATCCAAATTATCCCCATCTCTTTTGTAGGCTATAATGTTGTTTTTGCGGGCAATTGGCTCGGGGATTATATGCAGAACCTCGGGCAGAATCTTCTGTTTTGTAAGATCCAAATACGGAACACCCGCTATATATGCCCTAAGCGAAGCTATCCTCTCTTCATCTATTAGCTTTCTGGAAAGCAGGACATCGCTAAGCGGCTTTTCTTTGTCTTCCGCCTCTTTAAATGCTTTTTCCAAATCAGGTTTTTCAACAAGATTAGCGTCTTCTATAAACGCCCTCAGTTGTTTGTTGGTAATGCGCATATTTTATTCGTGTAGTACATTTTTTATCTTCTTTACCACCTCTTCCATCTCATAGTTTGCTTTTACTAAATATGTAGTAGCCCCGGCATCAAGCACTCTCTGTATGTCCCTGCTTTCCTCAAGATTGGTAAGCACTATGACAGGTATGTGCTCCAGCTCTTCACTTTTCTTTAACTCTTCCAAAACCTCAAATCCATCCTTTTTGGGAAGTATGAGGTCAAGCAATATAAGGTCGGGTTGTTCTTTTTGAGCAGTTTCCAAACCCAATTCCCCGTCAAGCGCGGTGAGTATCTCATAACCCTCTTCTTTTAGACGCTCCCCAAGAGTCATCTGTAGGTATTCTTCATCTTCTATAAACAAAATTTTTCTTGCCATGTTTTTTGTGTTGCGAGTTTTAATCTCGCAAAAACAGTTACTAATGTTAACGCTAAGTTCCTAAAACAGCTTCTATTTTCTTAAGCACATCCTCCAGGTCGTAATTTGCCTTAACAAGGTAAGCAGACGCGCCCGCTTCAAGCGCGCGGGATATATCTCCAAGTGATTCTAAGTTGGTAAGTACAATTACTGGTATGTGTTTTGTAGTTTCACCCGCTTTAAGAGATTTTAGAACCTCAAATCCATCCTTTTTTGGAAGTATGAGGTCAAGCAGTATAAGGTCGGGGTTATTTTTCGTTACTTGTTCAATAGCACTCTCGCCATCCATTACGCCTGTTACATCATACCCCTCTTGAGTAAGTATTTCCGTAAGAGATCTTAACAAAACTTCTTCATCCTCAGCAAACAATATTTTTTTTGACATTTGATTATTCCGCGAAAACCTTGCGGCTTTAATTATATAAAAGTTTTTTTACTCTTCCTTTGTCCTGTTGGAACTTCAAACCAAAAAGTTGAGCCCTCGTCTTCTTTTGAAGAAAAACCTATCGCCCCTCCCATTTGTTCAACCACAGCTTTGGCTATGAAAAGACCTATCCCTGTTCCGTCGCTTTGATGTTTGGCAATATTTTTTGAACGAAAAAACTTTTGAAATATTAATGCTTGCTCTTTCTTGGGAATACCCACACCATTATCCTTGACCTCAACGCGCACCTTTTTATCCTCTATTAAAAAGGCTTTTACCTCAACGTCCCCCTCTTTTTTACTGTATCGTATAGCATTGTCTACAAGATTATAGATAACAACCCCTACGTAAACTTCATCTCCATAAACTTTAAGCTCCCCGTTATGAGGAGGATTGAAGTTTAAGTTGATATTACTTGACTTTGCCAAGGGAGATAGAGAATCAACCACCTTCTTTATTAACTCCGCTACATCTAACTCATTCTGATTTAAAAATAACTCGCCCTTTTCTATTCTTGAAATATTTAAAAGATCGTTAACAAGTTTTATCATTCTTTCGTTATTATAATGAACAAGATCCAAATACTCTTTCTGTTTCGGGGTTAAATCACCCAACCTGTTGCCCATTAAAAGATTCAAAGACCACTTTACTGCGGATGAGGGAGAACGCAACTGGTGTGAGACTATACTCACAAACTCTGTCTTCATCCTATTTGCGGTAGCCATTTTCTCAAAACTTTGAACTATTATGCTTCCCGGTACAAATATAACAAGCGCGACTAACGCGACTAACAGAGCTGCAAAACCTTCCTCAGTAAACCCTTGTGAAATCTCGTAGGTTGCTAACATTCCTACTATGGTAAGAATACCCATTACCAAAAAAAGGAAGTTAGGGCAAACCCAAACACTTAATCCATACTCCTTGCATTCACGCCAAAAAAAGATCTGATCTATAATTTTTTCACGCCTTGTCTTCATTTTTTCAGTATACCAAACAAAAAACCTCTAAGCGAGAGGTTTTCTGTGGAATAAGCTAAAGTTCAGGTTCTTAAAAAGGAAGTGGCGGTTCATCCTCTGCGCCTCCGGTGTCCTCTATGGGAGGGGTAGTATCAGGTTGTAGCACATCCTCCAGCGCTCCACGCCCACTTCTTAAATTATTCAATATTCTTTCGACCAACTGATTGCCCGGATTATCCTGAGACAAACGCTCAAATTGTCGTATGGCATCCTCTCCTCTGTTCAGCTGGTTGTACGTTAAGCCCAAATAATACCTAGCGTTGGCAAACTGATCTGATGCCAAAGAAATAGAGCGCTCCAATTCAACCACCGCTTTTTCAAATTCATCATTTTGATAATAAAGCAGTCCTAACTGAAATGCCATATTTGGATCACGGGGAGCAATTCTTGCCAATTGCTCGGTTTCTATAATTGCCTTATCCAGTTCCCCCAATCGCTGATAAGCCGAAGCAAGCAGAAAACTTGCTGATATGTAGTCTGGCTTCAACCTTAGTGCTTCTTCAATATATTCAACAGACCTATTTAAGGAAGCTGTTCTTTTGTTCACAAGTTCCTGTTCTAACTGCACAGAGCTATCTTGTCCTTGAGTAAGTGCTGAAAGTTGATTTTGCAAAACGTAAGCATTAGTCAGGTAGACTCGCGCGACAGCTAAAGGAAGAGAGGGATTATTTGGATCCAAAACCCGCGCCTCTTCGTATGCGTTTACAGCGAGTTCAGCTGCGCCATCCACAAAACCTATAAGATTTCCATACACAACGCCGAGTTGTTCCCAGTTTTGAACATCTTTTGGGTTTAGCTTGGTGGCTTTAGTGGAGACTGAAACCGCCGCGCGAAGCGTATTTTCAAACTGAGTACTTATTTCCTGCTCTGTAAGATCCTCACTGTTTATAATTTCTCCCAGTCTTAGCACAAGCGCCTGGGATGTAACTCTCAGGATTGAATCATCCGAAGAATTTGTATCTAAAGCTCTTTGCAGTTTGTCTATTGCCTGATTCAAATCTTGATTTTCTTGATAATTTTTTACAGCCTGGGCAAGATAAACCTGTGCAACATATCTTTGTCCCAAAATATAAAGACCTCCAAATGCCCCGCTAATTACTAAAAGAGCAGCCAAAGAAGAAATTATCATAACTTGTGGTTTTTTGGTCATATCAAGTTTAATACCAGCCACGGCTCCGAGTTTTATCAACGAACTCAAAGCAACTCCCATAGCCATAAAAAGAAACAGGTGTAAAACAACGTTGCCCTTATATACAAACATGGCTGCAGCCAACACTGCGGCGACCCCTATGGCCCCCAGGGCGATGCCATTCAAAAAGTTGTCCTTGGAGTCTTTTTTAGATGTTAACCTGCTCGCATAAAAAGAACCCTTTAGGGAACTTACAAAAAACATACCTAAAAATATTAAGACGAGAAGCACTGCGGGGATTCCGAGTGTTGATATGTATGTAGATAAAGCCGAGTGTCCCTGTCCAAATCGCACTCCCCAAAAATCTGTCTGATTAATCTCCAGTGGTCTGTGCAGAGAGTAGTTATAAGCAAATGTTCCGGGACCCGTTCCAACCGCCCACCTTCCCGCAGACATAGATTTACCGGCGATATCTACTGTTCTATCTAGGGACAGGCCAACCTCCGCTGTGTTCGCAATAAATGTAGGAAATTGCGCCCCGACAATTATAAAGAAGAGAGAAATCATTATCATTCCAAAGGGAATAAACAGGGGTTTCAGTGTCGCGTCTTTTTTTGCCACCATTTTAGAACCCGCAACCAAAACTGTTAAAACAGCAGCTATTGCTATGGCCAACCATATGCTCCACAAATTAATTTGCAAAAGAATTAACGTAAAAAACAAAGCTGTGGTCCAAAGAATAACACGCACTTTTTTATTGTCTACGCGTACTGTATTTAAAAAAGTTAAAACAGCGACTAAGGCAGCGGCTAAAAGAAACCCAAACGCAAATACGCTACCCACCGGATTGAACCCGACATCTTTTGAAAAACTAAAAGGAAAAATAAAAATACCCACCAACTGTAAAACAGAGATCACAGAAACCAAAACCATACCTGCCAAATAAAAAACAGATAAGGTTTTAATACTCTTAACGCTCCGCAGAGATACCACTCCGGCAAAAAAGGCTACTACATACGTACCTACCCAAAAAACAGAGTCCGGAGTTGTGCTAAAAAAACTTATGCTTCGCGCCTGAGAAAAAAGACCTGCTAACAAAACTGCTATGAAAACAGCTAACGCTGTTATGCTTAGGTGCTTTGGTGGAAGCGTAATTTTACCTGAAGCCAGAAATTTGGCAAGCACATATATAAGCAGTGCTATAAGCAGGGTGCCCGCAAAAAGTTGCTTATTTATACCTACCGGAGACAGTGTTGCGGTAAGAAAAAAGGTTGGCATCAAAAAGACCAACGCGTAAAGCGCCATTTTGTCAAAGGTCCAACTCTTTTTGCTTTTTAGTTTACTATTTTGTTCTTTTTGCATATGTTTTTTATTGTAACTTACTATTATTTATAATGCTATCTTATAATTTTAAATCTCAACACCTTCGCCTTCCTCCTCTCCATCTTGATTTTAGAGGGATCACATACACAGGTTCAACCTGTGTATGTCCGACCTTACGGTTCCGAAACAATCGCATACACAGGGCATACACAGGTTGAACCTGTGTATGCCTCCTATTCGCTTATATCCGCACTGTTAACTTTCTTAGACTCTTCTGTGCCATCTGGCTCCTCCTGCGGAACTTCCTCTATAACTTCTTCTGTAGTTCCGCTAATCCCTTCATCTTGGATTTTCGGGGTATCCGCCCCGACCGGGTCAAGTGACCCGGCTTCTTCCCCCTCAGCAGAATTTTCAACCTCTTCCTGCAACTCTTCGCTCTCTTCAATTCCTGTAACGCCTACTACCCAGTAATCAAGATTTACCGTATTAAGCGGAGTGCTATTAAAGTATATGGTAAATTCCCCGCTATCTAAGTCCAGCCAGTAGCGCGTTGCCGGCGCGTAATCTCCGCGCAAAGTTACAAAAACCTTAGAATCCTTATTTATATTATCATTCTTTATTATAAACATGGCATGTCCGTCTTCCTCAGATATCTGCAGATTATCTGTTTTAATCTCTACAGACCCTACTGTTGGGTCTTTTTTAAAAGCCGGAGGTGACGCGTCAATAACAAGTTCCCGTACAAAAAGCTTTTCCATAAACAACTCTTTAAACGCCAGGATGCCGTCCTTCAGTTTCAGTCCGGCCACACGGTATAAGTCCTTAAAAGAAGCGATCAGATCAGCAGATAAAACTGTCTCTTCAGCGCTTACAGATGTTGTTATCTGCAATTCTTTTTCGGAGCGCAGCTCTTCAATTTTTATATCCAGCTCCTGTATTGCTTTTATGGTAACAATGCTCGCGTTATACGGGTCAAGCTGGAGGATTTCCGAACCATCGGGCAAGTATTCGCCACTTCCCTGTACTGCGTCAGGGAATACTTCGGCAAACTCCTGGGCGATAAAGTTGTAATATACCCTATTTTCAATCTCTGGGTGTAATGTCAAATATTCATCGGTGTAGCGAAACTTCACAGGGTTAAGCTGGGTCAAAAATTCCAATCCCTCCGCCGAACTAATATCTGTTTTAATGCGTTTATCCGAGTTTGACAACCAATCGCCGGCAGTTGCCTTTGATGCCGCCCCCTCTACCTCCAATTTGTTCGTAGATGACATCCTCCCGATGCCGACGTTGCCCCCTTCTTCCAGTGTCATGACCTGCGCGCCACGGACAAAGAAGGAGGCAAGGTCAGTTCCTGTTCCCCGCACCCGGATGGAGAAGCGGTTGGTGGCGCCCTCGTGGATGCTCAGGGCATCCGTGTCGTCAGATCCCTGAATGGTTAATGCTCCGGTTAGTGTTCCTCCTGCAAGCGGTAGATAGTTTGAAGCAGTTATAGTATCTGAAATTTCAGAGTCTCCCCATGTAAAGCCGAGAGTTCCTGTTCCTGCGAGTTCTCCCT
>JBBDKX010000025.1:0-6276 GCA_040879145.1 Candidatus Spechtbacterales bacterium
AAGTAGTATAAACTACTCCTTCACCCTCGCTTCGTGAATCTGACTCATTCCTGTGTTTCTAAAGCGTATTTCAGTTGTTAATTAGGGGGCAAGTTCGAATCCCGCTCCTGGCTCCAGCAAAATAAATCCGCGAGGTGGCTCATGAAAGAAATAAAAGAAAACTTAGAACAACTTAGAAATAAAATCCTGGAAGTTGAGGAGCGTCTTGATTTTTCCAGATTAAAAGCTGAAATAGAAGGTCTTAAGGCCGAGGCTCGTGAGCCTGGTTTTTGGGATAATCCCGAACATGCGGCAGAAGCAAGTAAAAAACTTGCCGACCTGGAAGAGGAGGTGGGTTTTTGGGAGGATATGAAAAGTGAAGTGGAGGAGTTGGAACAGCTTGCATCTATTTCAGAGCACGATTCCGATATTAAAAAAGAAATTACCCAAAGGACACAAGAGCTTGAAAAAAAGTATACAAAAGAAGAGTTTCGCATATTTCTTTCAGGTCCTTACGATAAAAGTGACGCTTTTATAACAATTTATGCCGGCGCGGGCGGTTTAGATGCGCAGGATTGGGCGGAAATGCTTTTGCGTATGTACCAGCGTTATTTGGAAAATTCCGGATATACAGCAACTCTTCACGATGAGTCCCGCGGAGAGGAAAAAGGCATAAAAGAGGCTACTCTTGAAGCAAGAGGCAAGTATGCGTATGGATTTTTGAAATATGAGAATGGAGTACATCGTCTTGTAAGAATATCTCCGTATTCGTCCCAAAAGTTGCGCCACACATCTTTTGCCTTGGTTGAGGTGGTGCCTAAACTTCAGAAACTGGAAGAGTTTGAAATTCCCGAATCCGATTTGCGCATAGATACTTTTCGTTCCTCTGGACCCGGTGGCCAATATGTAAATAAACGAGATAGCGCGGTGCGCGTAACCCATATTCCCACAGGAATTACAGCTTCAAGCCAGAGCGAGCGTCTTCAGGGGCTTAACAAGGACAGGGCCTTGGAGATGTTGCGTTCTAAGTTGTTTGTGGTAAAACAGAAGGAGAGAAAAAAAGAACTTAAAGAGCTTAAAGGAGATAATATTTCTGCGGAGTGGGGTAATCAGATACGTTCTTATGTGCTGCATCCGTACCAGATGGTAAAAGATCACAGGACAGATGTAGAAACTTCAAATGTAGATTCTGTACTTGGCGGAAACCTTAGCGATTTCATAGACGAAGAGGTGAAGAAATTGAGGGAATAGTGTATAATGAAGTAAGCAAAAAAGGTGTTAGGAGGCTAGGCATTAGAGAAAAAATTCTAAAACCTAGAACCTAGAACCTAAAACCTAAACTATGTTAATTTTTCAGGAAGTATCAAAAAAATATCCTAAAGATGTTGTCGCGCTGGAAGGCGCTTCTTTCCGTATTGAAGAGGGGGAGTTCGTATCTCTTGTGGGTAGAAGCGGCGCCGGTAAAAGCACAATTTTGAGACTTTTACTTCGGGAATATCAGCCCAGTGAAGGCAAAATATTTTTTCAGGGAATAGATATAAGTACATTTCATAATTCCGAACTTCCTCTTTATCGCAGAAAGGTAGCCTCTGTATTTCAGGATTTCAGACTTCTGCCATCTAAGAATGTATTTGAGAATGTTGCCTTTGCCATGGAAGCTGCCGGACGTTCTACACGGGAAATAAAAGAAGACGTACCCCAAGCCTTGGGTGTAGTTGGCTTAGGCGGGAAAGAACAGCGTTTTCCACATGAACTTTCGGGCGGTGAAAAACAAAGAGTTGCAATGGCACGCGCTTTGGTGCAGCGCCCCGAAGTACTTGCCGCAGATGAGCCAACCGGAAATTTAGACCCGATACATACATGGGAAATTACAAACTTACTTCTTAAGATAAACAAGCTTGGCACGGCAATAATACTGGCAACACATGACGAGGCGGTAATAAACTCTTTAAAAAAGCGAGTTATAACCTTACATGATGGGCAGATAATAAGTGATGAAAAAGAGGGAAGATATAAGATAAAGTAGGCTCACTTCATGAAACTTGAAACAGACGGATTTTGCGAAGCAAAATCCTAAACATGAAACAAAAGACCAAGCAGCTTCGCTGCTTCAAAAATGTTTCATGTTTCATGTCGTGTGATTGTGAGGCGAAGCAAATCCCGACGCTATCAAAATCTTTGATTTTGTTATAGCGTCGAGGATCCACGATACCGCAAGCGAATCAAAGATTCGGGTGGTATCGGGACAAAACTATGATTAATTTTTGGCGGATAGTCCGAAATAGTTGGAAAAATTTTTACAGGAATTTATGGTTATCTGTGGCCACGCTTTTTATGATGTTTACAGCCCTTGCTGTTGTTGGAGGGTTGTTTTTGTTTGACGCCTCTTTAAATACTTTTGTGGCAGGTCTTCAGGATAAGGTTGATGTCAGTGTTTACTTTAAACAAGACGCGGTAGAAAAAGATATACTTGCTGTAAAAAGCCAACTTGAAAACAGGAATGATGTAAAAGAGGTGCGTTATGTATCTCAGGACGATGCTCTTGATGTGTTTACGAATCGTCACGAGAATAACTCCGTACTTTTAGACTCCCTTAATGAATTAGACACCAATCCGCTTCAGGCCTCAATAAATATTAAAGTTCACGATCCGGATCAGTTTGTTACAGTTGTAGAGTTTCTCGAAAATTCATCTTCTGCCAATCTGGTGGACAGTATAAATTTCCGTGAGAATGAAAAAGTTATAAGCAGTATTAGCCAAATATCAGACAACGTAACGCGTGCGGGATTTATATTTACAATAATCCTGGGAGTTTTGGTTGTATTTGTTACATTTAATACAATACGTCTTGCAATTTACACAGCGCGGGACGAGATACATATAATGAAACTTGTCGGAGGTTCAAACTGGTTTGTACGCACACCCTTTGTTGTAACAGGCGCTCTGTACGGGCTTCTTTCAGGACTACTTGTAATTGGTGCGTTTTTTGGCGCCACAAGGTTTGCCCATTCCCGTTTGTCTCTTATTTTTGCTGATATAGATTTGTACGGCTATTTAATCCAAAACACATGGACATTTGTTGCACTTATAATAGGTTCGGGAATAGCTATTGGTATGACATCTTCCTGGATGGCCGTTCGCCGTTATCTTAGAATTTAAATAGTAGTCCTCCGTTAAATTTATTAAAAAGAGGACTCAAAAATATGAATAATAAAGATTCTCAAAAAATGGACTCATCCCCGCAGGTTCCAAGCGGTACCGGTCCCCGGGATGTGTTTTTTCAGTTATTGGCAATGATAACGCTTTATATGAGCGCCATATCATTCGGTACGCTTCTTTTTCAGTATATTAATATTTACTTCCCCGACCCGCTTACCAACTACGGGTCATATTCTCCCGCGCGCGGAGCTTTGCGGTTTTCTTTAGCGATGTTAGTTATAGTTTTTCCGATTTTTGTCTGGGTAAGCAGGGTTTTAAAGCGTGAGGTTAGGGAGGTTCCTGAAAAAGGAGAGATGAGAGTAAGAAAGTGGCTTTTAAGTTTTACTCTTTTTGCGGCAGCGCTTCTTATTATCGGAGATCTCATAGCATTGGTAAATCGATATCTTTCCGGGGATTTGACTGTACAGTTTCTTTTAAAAGTAGCCGTAATTTTACTTATAGCCGGACTAATCTTCAGGTATTACTTGTGGCAGCTTAGAGAGCGCGGAGGCGCAGACAATAGTGCCATGAAGTGGATGGAGCAGGCAGTAATAGCTATTGTAGGAATTACTGTTGTAGCGGGCTTTGTATTGGCGGGCTCTCCGCAGTCCGAGCGTTTACGCCGTTTTGACGAGCGCAAGGTAAACGACCTAAGTTCAATACAGTGGCAGGTTGTTTCTTTTTGGCAGGATAAGGATAGATTGCCAAACGATTTAAGTGAACTTAAAGATTCTATTTCAGGATACAGCGCTCCACTTGACCCGCAGACCGGCGAAATGTATGAGTACAGCGTGTTGGGGGAACTGGAATTTGAGCTTTGCGCTACTTTCAACAGTGAAAGCTCTTCCAATGTGGGAGTTTACGAGAGATACCCCACAAAACTTATCCCGGGAAGGGAAGAGTTTGATAACTGGGCTCATGGCGCGGGGCGTGTATGTTTTGAGCGCGAAATAGACCCCGAGCTTTACAGCAAAGATACATCTGGCATAAGAGAGATACCTCTTTAGAACTTAAGAAATACAATATATAAAAAAACCCCCGTTTAAACGGGGGTTTTTGTTTTGCAGAAAGTGATTGTTATTCCACTATAAGTGTTCCTATCATACCCAGTGCTCTGTGGTTTCCAACCGAGCAGTAGTACTCAAATGTTCCCGCCTTCTCGGCCACAAACTCTATTGTGTCCTGCTCTCCCGGGCTTACTATATCTGTTCTTACTCCCAGTTCATCAACAACCCAGTTGTGGGGCATGTCAGCGCTGGTTAGGACTATTCTTACTGTGTCGCCCTTGTTTACTCTTATCTCATTTTTAGAGAATCTAAAGTTGTTTCCTTCCAGTTCAAACACTTTAACAGCTGTGGGTTCTTCTGTATCCGGAGCAGTAGGTTCTTCTGTTGTTTCATCTGCGGGCGTAGTATCTTCTATCATATCGCCATCCATCATCTCCTCTTCTGTGGCATCCTCTGCCATCATTTCTTCTTCGCTGGTTTCGGCTGTATTCTCTGTTAGTGTTGCGTCTTCTCCCTTAATACCAAAGAGAAAGTAGGCACCAACAAGAACAACGAGAACTCCGAACGTTATTAAGATGTTTTTCATAAAAATATTAGTTTAGTTTATAAAAATGTGCCTTTATGGCACAGCTTAAGTACTGCTTGTATTGTATACTTTTTCAATTTTTCGGGCAATATTGAGTTTTTAGGTATCTTAAGAGTATAATGCATTGGTATGCAAAATAGTTATAAAAAAACAAGCTCGGCACTTATTTTTATAGGTGTGTTTTTCTTTTTTAGTTTGCACCCAGCAAACGCGCAGGCGATAAAAGACGGCGACCTTATAAAAACCCCGGACAGCCCCGATGTTTATATAGTAAAAATAGTTGAAGAGAGCTCCGCAAATATTACAAAATTTAAACGCCTTATCTTAAATCCCGCTATTTTTGATTCCTACGGTCATTTAAATTGGAGTGATATAAAAGAGACATCCCAAGAAGTCTTAGATACATTTACCGATTCCGATCTGGTTATAGAGGTAAACGCTGACGGCTCTGTTGCTAATCCAAAAATATACAGAACATCTTCCGCGCCCGAAAGTGACACAGGGGAGAGGTACTGGCTTAATTTAACAGCCGCCGAGTTTGAATATATGGGTTTTGATTGGCGTGCTCTTTACCATATAAACCATATTGAAGCCTCACCCGATTTTTATTCTGAGGGAGAAGCGATAGCTTACGATAAAAGTGTGTACTCAAGAGAGCATTTTACCGTTTACCTAAACGATACAAAAGAAAGTATTTTGGAAAAACTTAAGCTGGAAGGGTTTATTGCGGACACAGGCGTTTTTTCCAATAAACTAGGCACAGTTGCTCCGGGTGGCTACTATCTTTCGGCGGAAATGGGAGAAGATGAAATCGCCTCAATTCTTTCCAACGAGCCCTTTATGGTCTGGGTAACCATCCCCGAGGGGTACAGAAAGGAACAGATAGGGGATTTGCTGGCAAGCAGGTTGAACTGGACAGCTGTACAGCGGGCAAGTTGGGGTACGGCTTATCAGAAGCTGGACTACAAAACATACGAGAACGCGGAAGATTACAAAGAGGGAGTTTATTTTCCCGATACCTATCTTTTTCCGCGCACCGAGGGGCCCATACAGGCTGCAACCCGCATGGTAAATAATTTTAACAAAAGATTCGCGGGATATGTTGAGGCATTTTCGGCAGAGCACAACATTGGCTGGCAGGACGCTTTAACTTTGGCATCCATAGTACAGAGAGAGGCATCAGGCTTTGAGGACGCGGGTCTGGTCGCGGGAATTTTATGGAATCGTGTCGCGCAGGACATGGCATTTCAGGTGGATGTAACCATACAGTACGCGGTTAATACAAAAGAGGGCGGCTGGTGGGCGCCCATTAAGTCTTCGGATCGCAAAGTGGATTCGTTGTTTAATACTTATCTGTACAAAGGCGTGACTCCCCACCCCATAGCTAATCCCGGCATGGTCGCGATAGACGCGGTACTTAGTCCGCAAAAAACAGACTGTATTTTCTTTATACATGCTAAGGGGCAGATATATTGCTCTGCCACTTATCAGGGACATCTCAATAAT
>JBBDKX010000025.1:6376-17610 GCA_040879145.1 Candidatus Spechtbacterales bacterium
ACATGCTAAGGGGCAGATATATTGCTCTGCCACTTATCAGGGACATCTCAATAATATAAGCAAATATCTATAAACTTAATTTTAATATTTGGCGCATTTCGTCGTTAGGCGCTGTGGTACTCATTCCACCCCTCACTTGCGAGCAAGTGAGGGGCTATCATTCCGTTCCTCGCGCCTGCCTAGAACTGCATCCAAATATTAAAATTATTAAAAGCCCGCAAAACTGTCTCGGCGAAAGACGGATGCGGGATTTTTTTTGTTGTGGTATAATTTATCCAGCTCTTGAAAGGACACCTGTAATGCACGACTGCTGTGACATGGACTGTCTTACAACAGCTCCGCATGTTTGTTGTTTTCATAAAGATGACCCCGACAAAAAAAACAACCAGCACGATTGTTGCAATATTCGCTGTATGGCCACATATCCACACAGTTGTTGTACACACAATAGGTAAATAAAAAAGCCCGCAAAACTGCGAGCTTTTTAGTACTATTTTACGCTTTCAAAGCGTTCAAGAAGGAGCTCATATCTTTTCTTTGTTTCGGGGTTGCTCAAGACATATTCTACCGTCCTGGTTTCGGCCTTCGGGCCTAATCCCAAGGGGTAATTGTTCCCGAATTGATTTGCTGTAAAATCTTCTACTGTGTCGCCAAACAGCCGGTTCCAGTAATGCGAACGCATGTGGGCAAAATCGGTGCCTTCAAGCGATGCACGTAAGAGCTCTCCGCCGAACAATCGCTGTGCCAGCACCGAAACTACGGCGCAATGCCCCCACAGAGGATTTTTCCGTGTCCAGCCGTCAGGATCCAGCGTTGTATCCTTATCGCATATCTTTGGAAGTAATTCTTTAAATTCCTCCGCTCTCATTGAACCCCCATTTAGGTCTGACTCCCAAGAACTAATGACAAGTTAGCACATAACTAAAATTAGGTAAATCCCGCCTCCTTTGTGGAACTATGCAATCTAATAAAGGGGGCGGGGTACAACTTGAAATTTGCTTAAAATTAGGGTAAAATAGGCGTATCCTGTCGCTTTAAGGTTTTAAGGCAGGAAAATATTGCCGGGTGGTGTAATTGGCAGCACGATGGACTTTGGATCCACAAGTGGGAGTTCGAGTCTTCCCTCGGCAGCGAACCCGGTTTCGTTTTGCGGAACCGGGAAAATTTTGCCTCGTAGTTTAATGGTAGAACGGCTGGTTTTGGTCCAGTTAGTTGGGGTTCGAATCCCTGCGAGGCAACACTTCGACAAGCTCAGTGTCTTTGCGTTAAATGTCTATGAATAATTGGAACGTGTATATTCTTCTTTGCGATCAGAAAACCTATTATATTGGGTTGACTGATGATATGGATAAAAGATTAGAAGAACATAAAAAAGGATATTCTCCTTATACAAAAAGGTTTTCTGATTTTGAGCTTGTATACAAAGAGGATTACTCTAAACGATATCAGGCTGAAAAACGGGAGCAACAGCTTAAAAAATGGAGTATCGCAAAGAAGAAAGCTCTCATAGATGGCAATATAGAATTACTTCGCAAATTAAGCAAAGGCACTTAGCTTGGTGATAATGCTTCTGCGGCAGGAATGGTGAGCGGTTCGGCGGGCTCACCGCCGACACCTGTCGAATCCATCCCTGCCGGGCAACACTGTATAGGAAATGGGGCTCGCCGTATACCAGAGCAAAGCTCGGTATACGGCGCCCTGAATCGAGCGAAGCTCTGGTTCATGGGCGAATCCCTGCGAGGCAACACTCATGTGCTAATTCGAGTGACCGAGAGAGGTTGGATAATTTTTAATTTACTAAACATGGCCAAAAGAACTTTATTTGATGTAGTCAAAGAAATTGCACTGCGACTCAAAGAAAATCAACATATTCATGCTATGTGGCTTGAGGGTTCTTATGCTACCGAAAAATTTACTGAAAACTCAGACATTGATGTATGGCTTGATATTGATAATGGAATGTTTGACGAATGTATTGATATTGTTCGAAAAGAGCTTCAAAAAGTAGGGAAAATTGATGCCGAAGAGGCTCGTGGGATATACTCACAAAATCCAAAATTAGCCAAACATATTTTTCACCTAAAGGGGTTTCCGAAGGCGCAAACTATTGAACTTGACCTTCAAGAACATAGTCGTGAATTTACTTTTTCTCGCAAAGAACATATTATCAAAATTTTGTTTGATAAGGATGAAACAATTCAGTGGCAACCATAGTAACCCTGACCGAGACACCTAATTTTTAACCCCAAAAACATCCCCGGAAAGCCCTTCCTCCTTCGCACGAGGCTTCGGAAGGACAAGTACTGGCTTGAACCAGGCAGGTTCACAACCGTGGATGCCAACATAACTTTTTAAATCCTTCTTTGAGGGATTTAAAAATGTTCATTTTTTCCTGCAGGCAGGAAAAAATGCGAGGACTCAAAACCCTAAAGCAGCTAAATGGGAAAACCGGTTTTCCCATTTTAAAAACCCGTCTTTTAGGTTGATAGGGCAAACAAAAAGAAATGCTTTTTGTAATTTTGAATTTTGAATTTTGAATCAATTTATTAATTTGTTCTGGCAAGGTCGGACCTTGCCAGAAATGAAGATTTTGAAAAAAGCGCTTGTGTGAGTGGTTTTTTATTTTCACATAAACTATCCGCATATATGCGGTATAATAATTGTATGAGACCTCGATTTGAAAAAGATGTTTCAAGCTATAGTAAGCTTACAAAACAAGAAATAGATCCAAATAAAAACACTCCTGAAGAAGTAGGGCGTTTTCAGCATGTTTTAGATTGGCAATTGGAACAAGCCGCGGACAGACAGGGGACATCCGTGGAAGATCAGCAGGAAATCTATGAGATACAAAAGAAAAAGCAGGAAATAATGGATACCTTAAAAGAGCGCTTGCGTTGCCTGGATGATCCAAATTGCAAGATTGAGATGTCCGAAGATGCCCGTGATGCCTCTTTTAACGAAAAGAGGCAGGTCTTTATTTATAAAAATGGTGATGGTAAAGACATGGAAGCAACATATGGTGAAATAGTAACAGATATGGAGTGGGGCGTTGAGTATGCGCTCGACAAGCAAACAACTTCCAGGCCCATGCTCAAAAGATATATTATAGAGTTGGCCAAAAACGATCTACGTGATTTATTAGATGATCAGATAATAATAAGCGAGTCAGAGGGCGATGTAGCCCACCCTCAAAGAAAAGAGGCTTATAAAAGATTTAAGGAAAGCAAAGAAGCGGGCGAAAGGGAGCATACAGGTGGCTTTATAGCTGAGGGAATGGTAAAAAATATTTTAAAAAAACTAAGATACGATATGGAGGATGCGGATTTTAGTGTGGAAGAGGCTGATATTTTCCAGGATGTGGAACAAAAAATAGATTTCATAATACACAAAGCTCCCCGTAGAAGAGGCGTAAATGTAGAAGCAGAAGATGTAGAAAATATAGGTATCCAGTTCACAACTAATACAATGGCAAGAAAAACCAAGGAAAGACAAGTAAAAAGCTCAAAAGAGAAACTGAAAAATGCTGAGACTAGCGACATAGATGATCTGGCTCTTGTAATTTTTCCTTTGAGTATATCAGTAGATCTTGTAAAAGAATGGGAAAAACAAGGAAAGCCCGCGGGAGGTCCTGATAAATTTATACACCGGCATCTCGCCAAAAAAATATTTGAGGCTCTATTAAAAAACATACTGAAGCCGGAGCGAATAGAAGAGATCTGGGAAGAATATAAAAATTATTATGAGGAAAAGTCATAATAAAAATTGTATCTAAATACTTATCTTGTGTCCTTAAAAAAAATGCGAGGGCTCAAAACCCTAAAACAGCTAAATGGGAAAACCGGTTTTCCCATTTAAAAACCCGTCTTTTAGGTTGAGATGGGGTAAGCAAAAAGAAATGCTTTTTGTAATTTCAAATTTTGAATGTTTTATTAATAAACTCTTTTATCTTTTAGCACCATACCTGAGTCATTGGTTTATTTTACCGAGTCTCCAACAACAACATTCCAACATTCTCAAGAATGTTGGAATGTTGTATAATTTGTGTTACAGTGGTGAGCAACATGAAAACACCAAAACAACTTGAGCGATATTTTAAAGGTGCGGCAAATCACTATCGTATAGAGATCTTACTTACAGTAGATAAAGCAAAAGGCATCACGGTAGAGAAGCTTGCCGAAGAACTTAATGCTAATTTTAAAACCATCTCCGAACACACAAGGCGTCTGGTACAAGCCGGATTATTGAATAAAAAATATAAAGGCAGGCAAGTAGAGCACTCCCTCTCACCTTACGGAGAAAGGTTTGTAAAGTTTATAAAAACTTTTAAATAAGATACAAAATCTCCCCCCATAAAAAACATTCCAACATTCTTGAGAATGTTGGAATGTTTTAATTTTTATATGGACAATTTTGAGGATTTTGACTTAAAAAACGTAAAGTTTGATTTTAAAAATTTTAAAGAAGGCGGGGTCAGCTGGAGTACCCGTTTTTTGCTTACGTTTTGGCCGAAAAAAGGAATTATAAAACTAACACGCGAGCTTGGTCTTAATCCGGACCAAATGAATAAAGCCGAGAGCCTATTTAGAAATACAAAACGTATTGATATTATTCCTTCTCAAACCGTCCAACGAGGTTTTCAGATTATTTTAGATAGCTCGACAGCCCTTTATTTTTATCAGGATGGAGATCGTTTTATATATGATGGCGCCGAAGTGGGAGAATACGAAAAAGGCGATGTAACAATTTTCGATCACATAAGATAAATATGAAATTTTTTAAGCTAGTATATTTATTGTTTACGCCTCGCCTTTCTACAGAAGAGGTAGGCAAAAAAATCGTTGATAAGGCAACTCGTTCTGCCTTTCGTGTTTTTCGGGATAATGATTTTAGAAAGCTTGTAAAATTTTCTGAAATTAGCCAAACAGAACAAGACAGAATTTTCAATGAATTAGTCGTCAACGCAGTTGTTTTAGCAGTTTTAATGACAGAAACCCGCGCCAATCAAATTGAAGATTCAAATTTTTCCCGCAGTGTACGCATTTTGTCTAAAGCTATAAAAAAGCGTTACCCCGAAATGCTTCAAGCATTAGGAGTTACAAACCAGCAACATATTGATATGTGGCATCAACTTATTGATATGCGCATAGAAGAATACAGAAAATACGAAAAAGATATGCGCAATGATGTTGACGAAGCCACTAAACACATACCCTGGCTGCCTATTGTTATTACAGGTACAGTTGACCACATAAGACGGGGCAAACTAAAAGAAGGAGATACTTTGTTTAAAATTATATCTTCTTGGCTTGGTCCTTTGCTGGTCGGTATACAAAAAGTAATGTTCCGCCTTGAAAGATAATATACGGAATACATAATCACAACAAAACATTCCAACATTCTTGAGAATGTTGGAATATTTTGTTTATAAGTATTTATATTATTTAGGGTAATGACCCAGGTCATTCTTCGCTTATCCCGCGTCCTTAAAAAAATGCACGGGCTCAAAACCCTAAAACAGCTAAATGGGAAAACCGGTTTTCCCATTTAAAAACCCGTCTTTTAGGTTGCCAAAACGAAGTACTTTTTGTAATTTCAAATCAATGCCAAAGTTCAAATTTCAAAACAAACGCCCGAAAGGCTGATTTTTCTTCATTTTTGCTTTATTTTGTGGTAATTTAATGATAGGGCTAGCAAGAAAAAGTTAGCTTTTTTAATATTTTAATTTTCAAATTTTATGAGCGATATAGAAAATCTAAAAAATCAAATAAAAAAATTCGTGGAAGATAGGGATTGGAATCAATTTCATAATCCAAAAGATTTGGCGATATCTTTGGTTTTAGAGTCCACAGAGTTCTTGGAACTTTTCCAATGGAAGAGCGAGAAGGAAATAGGCAAACTATTAGAAGAGAAAAGGGAAGACATAGAAGATGAGCTTGCTGATGTTCTATATTGGGTGCTTTTGATAAGCAATAACTTAGACATTGATCTTAATAAAGCGCTGGAGGCAAAAATAGAAAAGAATGCTGAAAAATATCCTGTGGAAAAAGCAAAGGGTACAGCGAAAAAATATACAGAACTTTAATTTATGGCTCAAATAGAAACTTTTGAATTTAGCCCGCATGGTTTTGAGAATGTACGCAAATATCACTATGGGCGTGATTGGCCGGTAGTCTATTTACTCGAGGCTCTGAACGAAGCATACGTTGGGCAGACCACAAATTTTTATAATCGAGGGAAACAACATTATGAAAACGGCGAGAGAAGAAGGTTGAAGAGAGCCCATGTCATTACAGATGAGATGTACAACAAATCAGCGACCTTAGATATTGAAGCATTTCTTATTGAGCATTTAGCAGCAGAGGGGTCATTTTCATTACAGAACAAGAATGACGGGCTACGCAATCACAACTATTATCAACGATCAGAGTATAGAGCTAAATGTGAAATTATTTGGAAGGAACTAATTACGAAAGGTCTTGTCCAAAAGGAAGTATATGAGATAGAAAACAGCGATCTTTTTAAGTATTCTCCCTATAAAGCGTTAACTGAAGAACAATATCTTTTTGTTAGGAAACTGGTCAAAGATATTGAAAACGAAATAGCAATGACATATGTTGTTGAAGGCGCGCCCGGAACTGGTAAAACAATTCTTGCGGCATATCTGATGAAGTATTTGAAGGATCACGAGAACACAAAGCACCTTAAAATTGCTCTTATTGCACCCATGGCAGGCTTGCGCGGAACCATACAGCAAGTTTTTCGTGCCACGTCCGGGCTTAAGGCGAACATGGTTATTGGTCCACACTCCGTGGCAAAGGAATCGTATGATCTTGTTATCGTCGACGAAGCACATCGATTAAAAAAAAGAAGAAACCTCGGTGGACCTGGTGCTTATACGGCGTTTGATCGTACCAATAAAGAATTAGGTCTTCCAAAAGAAGCCACGCAACTTGATTGGATCCTCGCAACCACGAAACAGCAAGTATTGTTTTATGACAAAGAGCAAAGTGTTTTACCGGCAGACATCGATGATGTGGATCTACGCAAAATAGGTGCGCATTTTTATAAACTTACGAAGCAAATGCGAATTCAGGCAGGGGAAGAATATGTGCATTTTATTGATGCCATTTTAAATCAAAGAAATATCGTTCAGCCAGTATTTAAAGATTATGAATTACGCATGTTCAATGACGTTGCTGAAATGCATCAAGCTATTAAGGATAAGGATAAAGAGTTTGGACTTTGTCGCATGGTTGCAGGGTTCGCATGGCCATGGGTAACAAAACCAACAAATGGCACCCCAAAACAGGACTTTGATATCGAAATTGATGGTCACAAATTTCGTTGGAATAGCAAAACGAAAGATTGGGTAAACTCACCAAATGCAATTAATGAGGTGGGCTGTATTCATACAGTACAGGGCTATGGTATGAATTATGTAGGCGTGATTATTGGTCCAGAACTTACTTATGACGAAGAAGGCAAGAAAATTGTAGTAGATAAAAGCAAATATTGTGATCGCAATGGTCATGCGGGTGTTACAGATCCGCTAGAGCTAGAGCAGTACATTATTAATATTTATAGAACACTTCTCACACGCGGTGTAAAAGGAACTTATATATTTGTTGTTGATGAAAAATTACGCCAAGTATTTAGCAAATTTATTTCTAATTATAAACAACCCATACTTTACCATTTTAATAATAATCAACTGAGTCCTTCACTTACAACAGTAGAAATGGTGCAGATTCCGCTTGTTGGATCAGCGCCATGCGGCAATCCAATTCTCGGCAAAGAAAATATTGAGGAGTATATTTCGGTGCCAAAAGCGAGGCTAAAACCGGGAGCTAAGTACTTTATTGTTCAAGCTGAAGGCGATTCTATGAATCTTGCTGGTATACAAGACGGCGACTTACTTCTCTGTCGTTATGGTGAAAAAGGCGAAACCGGAGACAAAGTGGTGGCACTTCTCGAAGGTGAAAATGTAACAATTAAAGAATATGGTCCGCGAAAAGATGGTGTTCGTCTACTTATTCCAAAAAGTAGCAATGGGGCTCATAAGCCAATCACGCCAAGCGAGGGAGATAGTGTGCAAGGAATAGTGCAAGAGGTAATAAAACACACTGATTTATAAACCAGACTGACTATTATGAAAATACAAGATGACATTTTAAGTTATAGAGAGATGTGTGATGCAGAAGGAGTTCAAACGCTACAGCGTGGTATGAATTTTCGCCTTAACTCTAAATATTCTGTAATACTAATGTCTCAAAGATCCAATGCGCCTTACAGAGATAAGATTCATGATGATGGCATAACCATAGAATATGAAGGACACGATGTTTTAAGGAGAGGCTACGGCCATAACCCGAAGGAAGAAAATCAGCCAGAAAATTTGGATAGTGGGAAATTAGCTCAAAATGGACGCTTCGCAAAAGCGGTAAAAAATTATAAAGAAAAAGGAGGCGAACCTGAATTAGTTAAGGTGTATGAAAAGATACTTCCTGGCGTTTGGTCTTTAAAGGGTTTTTTTGATCTTATTGACTACAGAATTATTAATGACGGAAAACGAGATGTTTTTAGATTTATTTTGCGACTGTCTGATAGAAATGAGGAAAATAATAAAGTATCAGAAAATATCGAACACACTAGATTAATACCTTCAGAAATAAAAAGGGAGGTTTGGAAAAGAGATGAAGGTAAATGTGTTAAGTGTGGGAGTACAGAAAATCTACATTTTGACCACGATTTACCGTTTTCAAAAGGTGGAACTAGTTTAAGCGCAAAAAACGTGCGCTTATTGTGCATAAAGCATAATTTAGAAAAATCAGATAAAATTGAATAGATTCGGAAAAAATTATTCAGAAAATTGAAAAAGAACTCAAAGAGCGGTGGTAGCCGCTTTTTTTGTTATGGTAGAATATAATTGTATGGAAAAAGATTTAAATTTAAATAAAAAGTTATTAAAAAAATATGCGGAAGTATTAACAAACGACAATTTCCCACCTCGCCAGACTTAGACCCTCAAAAAATAAAAAAACTCAAATTTTTGGTTTTTAAAATTAAACAAAACCTGTTATAATGTAATTACAATCAAATAGTTTTATCAAGAGTGTGGTTAGGGTGCTGGCCCTGTGATCCACCGGCAACCTTTCGCTTTGCGAAGTGGTGCTACATCCAGCCCCATGTGGGGAAAGATAATTAATTTTTTAGAGAATTCTTTCCATGGGAAAGGATTTTTTATTTTAGTAATGCCCGATTATTACTAATAGGTGCATATATGGAAAAATTTAGTCAGAAAACTGTACATGGGATTGTTGTTGTATTTCCGTCATTGGAATATTACAAAAAAGTGGAGCAGGCGATTCGTTTTTTAAAACGGTCTGACGCCCAAGCTTTTGAAAAGGTCAAAAAACACATTGACGTTATTTTTATTTTTTCAAAAAAGGGCTGGTATAATGAAATTAGGCAATCGCGAGACGGCACAAAATGGGGCTGGCTTGTTGAAGGCTCGGCCATCATAGATGAATCTTACCCATATCAATTTATAGCCTCTGAACTTATTCACGAAGCCCAACATGTTATACAATACAAATCTGCACGCAAATATACAGATGCGCAAGCAGAAAAAGGCGCATATTTAGTCCAATTGAAGTTTTTAAAAAAAATAGGTTACGATAATGCCGCACAGTGGCTGTATGAATTTTTCAAAGAAAAGTGGTGGACAGAAAAACATAGAGGGAGCAAAGAAGTACAAGCAAAAAAAAGCAAAAAAGCAATTGCGCTTTTTGAGCTCTGGGGGAGTGAGTAACGCGGAGTTTTAAAAACAACCCACCCAAGATGGATTGAAGCCCAACTTCAATATTCGCCACCTGGCAAGGTCGGACCTTGCCAGGCTTAGACCCTCAAAAAAGTTGAACCCCGCAAGTCTGCCTCGGCGTGAGACGGGTGCGGGGTTTTTTGGTATAATGTGAGCATGAGTGATTATAACTACAAAAATTTTAAAGCTACTTATTATAACTTTACGGGTTTTGACGGTCCCGCTGAGGGGGAGCGGGCTCCGGATTTTAAAGCGCTTACTTTAGATGGTAAAGAGGTTATGCTGTCGGACTATTTTGGAAAACCTCTTGTCTTGGAAATGGGTAGTGTGACCTGCCCCATATATGTGGGAGAGATAAGGCCGATGCAAAAACTTGTTGAAAAGTTTCCCGAAGTTGAATTTTTAGTCCTTTATGTACGCGAGGCGCACCCGGGAGAAAAGATAGGACCGCACGAGAGCATGGAGGATAAAATAGGATGCGCGAACCTGCTGAAACAAAAGCGCAATGAAACCAGAACCATATTGGTGGATGATGTAGAGGGGACAGCTCATAAGATTTACGGCACTTTTCCCGATTCTGTTTTTATAATAGACAGTGAAGGCAAGATAGCGTGGCGCTCGCAATGGAACCGCACAAAAGAGGTTGAGAAAAATTTAGAGCGTTTATCGAGGGGAGAAAAGCCGGTACCCGCAAAAAAGAAACTTATAGACAAGCCCGAGAGATTAAATATTTCTACATTCCTTGATGGTGGCTGGATAGCAGTGAAGGATTTTATTCTGCAGTTTCCCGCCTTGGTTAAACACCGTATTTTTAAAAAGTAGTGAAATTTTTTATTGCATCAATTTTAATATTTGCCCTATTAACAAATGGCAAGGTCCGACCTCGCCATAGACCTCGCCATAAAAAACTGTGCGCTACAAAAAACTATTCAAGTGAGTACTTGAATAGTTTTTTGTTTATTGATATACTTATTTTGTGGTTAATAAAATAAAATCAATTTCCAACGAACAAGCGCTTTTAAAAAAAGCACGGCTGTTTGCGATTGTAGGAGATGATACACGTATTAAAATACTCTGCTTTTTATTTGAGAGCAAAGAACCGTGCGTATCTGAAATTTCTTCAAAAATTGATGCCACAATTGCAAACACATCACACCATTTGCAACTTATGCATAGAGAGGGCTTGCTTGCAACAGAACGCAAAGGAAACAATATTTGTTACAAATTGGTTAAAAATGAATTTACGAAAGAACTAAAAAAAATAATTTGTGACGTAGAATTTAAATAGAATTTATAATTATAAAATCAATAGACATGGAAAAGAAAAAAATAATTACCATAACGGCATTTATAACCCTCGGTATTTTAACTGTTTTTGCTTATAGTTATTTAAAGAGTGAGTCTTTTGACTTGC
>JBBDKX010000026.1 GCA_040879145.1 Candidatus Spechtbacterales bacterium
TCGCTCTGGCACTTGTTTGAGCGAGACCGCCTGCCGGAGCGCATCGCAATTATTGGTGCCGCGCGGCATGAGCTTTCCGATATTGATTTCAGACGTCTGATTGAGGACGCGGTGCGAACACATGATAATACAGTAGATGAGGATACACTTCAACTGTTTCTTTCTCTCTTTTCATACGCTGCCGGATCTTTTGACGATGAGGCAACCTTTCGCGCACTCGCAAAAGCAGTTGAGGACCACGAATCCCGCTTTGCTATGTGTGCTGACAAACTTGTGTATCTGGCAGTCCCGCCCACCGAGTACGAAACGATTTTTACAAACCTTGCCGGTGTACAGCTTAATGTACCGTGTGGCGGTGAGAAAGGATGGACGCGCATTCTCATAGAAAAGCCATTTGGTAAAAATGCCACGGAGGCAAAAGCACTTGATATGCTTCTTGGGCGATTCTTTAAAGAAGAACAGATATATCGTATTGATCACTACTTCTTTAAAGAGATCGTGCAAGGAATTGAGAACTTCCGTTTCTCTAACAATTTATTTGAACATGGTTGGGGTAACGAACTAATTGACAGTATCACAATCCGTCTTAATGAATCTATCGACGTATCGAAGCGCGGCGCGTTTTACGATACTGTCGGAGCATTACGTGATGTAGGACAGAACCACTTACTTTCAATGCTCGCACTCCTTACTATGGAATATGCACCGCACGGCAATACAGAGCGTATCCGCGCTCGTCGAGCCGAAATACTCTCGACACTCGCGCCGTGGAGCGAGCGCACTCTTTCCGAAGAAACGGTGCGGGCTCAATATGATGGATACACCGCCACAGAGCAGGTTGCGCCGGATTCACAAACAGAAACATATTTTGCGCTCAAGAGTGAACTAATGCATCCTCGCTGGCGCGGTATGCCTATTTACCTTGAAGCAGGAAAAGCGCTTGCCGAGGCGCGCAAAGAGATTGTACTCACCTTAAAGCACGCTTCTCCTTGTTCATTATGTGAGGTTGGACCGCACGAACCGAACAAGATTGTATTTCGTCTTGAGCCACGTGATGAAATTGTCATTCATTTCTGGACGAAGAAACCGGGGTTTGAACACACGCTTGAAGAACGAACCCTCTCATTCTTCTTGTATGAAAAGGAGAATAAGTCCCAATATGTCGAAGAGTACGCATCGCTTTTGTACCACGCGATGCTTGGTGATCAGTCACTTTTTGTGAGTAAAGAGGAAGTTGCTGCCGAGTGGGTGTTCGTTGACCCAGTTATTACCGCGTGGCAAAAACACAAAGTACCACTTTTGCGATACGCGCCCGGTACGACACCGAGTCCTATTTTTTTAAAACAGTTGCAACATGAAATGCCAGTGTCTCGAGGCATGGTTGGCATTGTCGGCTTAGGTAAGATGGGCGGAAACATCGCACGGCAACTTGCCACCAAAGGCTGGCATCTTGTCGGTTATAACAAATTGCCGGAAACCTCTAAACAACTTGCCGATGAAGGCGTCATTACTTATGCTACTTCTCTTAAAGATCTCGCCGCCAAGCTCTCAACCCCACGAACTATATGGCTTATGGTGCCTCACCAAGCGGTAGATGCCGTGCTCGCGGAGCTCGTGCCGCATCTATCCCCGGGAGATACAATAATTGACGGTGGTAACTCATTTTTTGAAGATTCAAAGCGTCGCGCGGAAGCATTAGTAAAAAAGAGTATCCAATTTTTGGATGTTGGGGTGTCCGGCGGGCCAGAGGGTGCACTTTCGGGTGCGTGCATCATGATCGGTGGTGAACGCGAGGTGTTTGAACAACATGAGCAACTTTTCCGCGACATTGCCGCGCCGCAGGCGTATCAGTTTTTCCCTGGGTTTGGTCGCGGACACTTCATCAAGATGGTTCATAATGGCATCGAGTATGGTATGATGCAATCACTCGCCGAAGGGTTCATGCTTCTTAAAGAGCAGTATCCGGATCTTTCGCTTGAGCGCGTGGCCAATGTTTATAATCACCGAAGCGTGATTGAATCAAGACTTGTTGGATGGTTAGAGAATGCGCTCCAAGAGCACGGTAATGAACTTGAGCACGTATCCGGTTCAGTTGATCACACTGGAGAGGCCGAATGGACGGTGAAGTCAGCAGAGCACCTTAATGTAAGTTTACCGGTTATTGAAAAATCTCTTGCGTTTCGGGTTGCTTCGAAGAAACACCCGAGCTATGTAGGAAAAATTTTATCAGCTCTTCGAAATCAGTTCGGTGGGCATAGTGTTGACTCGCCAGACAGTAATAATAAAATAATATGATTGATCACCCACAAATAAAGGAATTGGAATATAACGAGATTACCGACGGTATTTTTATTGGCACTAATCAATGCTGTCAGACACATTTTGATGAGAAATTAAAGAAAGAAGGAATTACCGCAGATATCTCTTTGGAAGAGAATAGGGTGGATGCTCCATTTGGCGTTGATTTTTATGTTTGGATACCGGTACAAAATCATACTGCACCCAAAAGTGATCAGCTTGAATTTGGAGTTTCTGTGCTTGAAAAATTGGTATCTATGGGTAAAAAGATTTATGTACATTGCAAGAACGGCCACGGCCGAGCACCCACGCTTGTTGCCGCATATTTAATTAAGAAAGGCAAAAATCCAACAGATGCCGAAGATTTTATTAAATCAAAACGCCCCACGATTCATTTAGAAGATGTCCAGCGGGAAGCTTTGAATAATTTTTTAAGAAGATAATATGATTGAACTAAGTTTAGGATTTGCTATTGCATCATTTTTTGCGGGATTACTTACATTCCTTGCCCCTTGCACATTACCGCTTGTTCCCGCGTACTTGGGATTTATTAGTGGTGTTGATCAAGAGGCACTCAAAGATCCCAAAACTGCCAGAGTTGCAAGGCGTAAGATTTTCTTAAACGGCCTTGCTTTTATCTTTGGTTTTTCAATTATATTCATCCTCTTTGGTGTTCTTGCCGGATTTGCCGGAACAGCACTTGCGCCATACCGTGTATGGCTTGCGCGCGCCGGCGGCGTGTTCGTCATTATCTTCGGACTGTTTATGCTCGGTTTTTTCAAACTGCCGTTTCTTCAGACTGATAAAAGAATTTCTATTCCGAAGTGGCTCACACTCGGTAAGCCGTCTAGCTCATTCTTTATTGGCGGTACCTTTGCGCTTGGCTGGACACCTTGCGTCGGTCCTATTCTCGGTTCAATTCTCTTGCTTGCAGGGACATCGGGTACAGCTCTTCAGGGCGGCTTAATGCTCACCATGTTCTCAATTGGACTGGCAATTCCATTTCTGATTATCGCATTTACGTTCTCTAAAGCGACTCACTATATAGAAAGTATTTCAAAATATCTTAAGTGGATGTCAATTATTGGTGGGGTGTTCCTTATTCTGATCGGTTTTCTTTTGGCAACCGATAACTTTGGACTTACCATACAATATGGGTATAAACTTTTTGACTTTATAAACTACGAAGGATTGTTAGAATACTTATAATCATGGTTGCACCCAAGATCAGAGTGTTTTTAAAAAATTGTATTTTTTCTGTATAAATAAAATAAAAAAATAAACATGAGTGAAAAATATATTGGAGAAAATAAAATCTATACATCAACTCACACACCCAAAGAATTAAAGCATGAAACCCCTTTGTTTTTAGTTCACGGTTCTTGGGGCGGGTCATTTATGTGGAAGGTGTATATAGAGTATTTTGTAAATCAAGGTAGGAAGGTTGTAACTATTGATCTTCGCGGACATGGCAAGAGTGGAGGCACGGTTGAGGGCGCGACAATGGATGATTACGTGGTAGATATGCATCAGGTTATAAAAAACACAGAGCTACAAAACCCTATTTTAGTAGGCCACAGCATGGCGGGGTTATTGGTACTTATGTATGGTGCAAAGAATAATTCAAGCGCGATAGTTTCTATAGACCCAAGCCAATCTATAGAGGTTCAAAAAGAAAGTATGGATAAAGAATATAAAAGCGCATACACACCAATGGATGCGGGCATGCCAGGGGATCCCCAAAAGGTTATGCAAGCATTTCCTGATATCTCAAAAGAAATGCTTCTCAAAATGAAAGACATGCTTGGAGTGGAATCAGGAGTTGCCAGAAGCCAGAGAAAAAAGGGAGTATCTGTACCCAAAGAATTACTGGATGTCCCTATTCTTTTTGTGGCCGGAGAACTCGGAGACAGTGTGCCTTTTGGAATCGGTATAGAGAAAACAAGAGAAATGGCAAAATATTACGAAAGTGACTTGGTAGAGATTGGTGAAGCAACACACCCCGGCATATTAATGGGTGAACACGCTAAAGAAGCTGCCAAAAAAATAAACGATTGGTTAAACCAAGAAAATTTATAATATCACCAAAGGTCGATAGAGCAAGCTTGGAAATATAATTTAATAATAACTTAATAGATATATGGATTATTTAACTATTCTTACATGGGCAGGACGGATATTGTTCGGTGGGTTTTTTGTGATGATGGGAATGATGCATTTTATGAAAGCATCCATGATGGCGGATATGGCTTCAGCTAAAAATGTTCCGTTTCCAAAATTCAATGTTCTGGCGTCTGGTATATTGCTTTTAGCAGGCGGACTTTCTGTTGTTTTTAGTCAATTTATTGTTTGGGGACTTTCAGCACTTGTAGTTTTTCTGGTACCAACAGCATTTGTCATGCATAATTTTTGGGCTGAAAATTCTGAAATGAAAATGATGCAAATGAGTAACTTCATGCGCAACATGGCTTTAGCGGGTGCCGCGTTTCTTCTGCTTTCATTTTATCTCTAGAAAAATAGGACAGCTCAACCATGAAACAATAAAACCAACGATTATACCTATATGGAAAATGCCAACTTAACCTGTCCCCATTGCGGACACAAACAGGAAACAAAAATACCAGAGCAAGGTTGTCTTGCGTTTTATAAGTGCGAAAAGTGCGAAGAGGTCATATCAGTTCCTCAAAAAAGTGATAACTGTTGCGTAATTTGCGAGTACTCTGATAAAAAATGCCCAATGCCTCATTCGCAAAAAAAAGAATGACTCAGACGTGTGAGTCATTCGTTGGGGGTGTTCCATCTCCATCAACAATATTAATTACGTAATACAATAAGGGAGTCCAGACCCGTTTTTAGCAATAATTTAAGCCAAATTTTTTTCTGTATAAATAAAATAAGCCCGCGCTAAGCGCGGGCTTATTTTATTTATTTCTTCTTAGCTGGCTTCTTTGCCGGCTTTTTCTTTGCTGCCATTATTGCTGTGCCAAACCTTTTGGCTTTTGGTCTAAGGTCTGACAATGTTTTAGCACACACTCCTCGCAAGGGAAATGTTTTTCGACATTTGTTTTTATTACATCAAAAAACCAATCATCCATAGCGCGAATAAACTGCAGATGTAAGTTATGCTATTAATTTTATATAATACACACAAAAAAGCAATATAGAAATAAATATACGCAAATTCCAAATCGCTTTCAGTGTGGTATAGTATGAAGTAAGGACACAGGTTTACGCTAAAAGTTTTTTGCAGCAAATTAACAGTAATATAATTTAATACATTATGAAAAAAATTACTAAAAAGGAATACAAGAAATTTGTAGTACCAAAATTATATCAGGAACGTTTTACAAAGGAACAGCGGCAATCTGTTGATTCCGCGTTTTTCTCCGACCTTCAGGATAAAGAGCACGGTGAAGTGGGGAATTTTTTAAGTCCTACGGTTCCGGGAATAAGCGAGGACGAGTTAACAAAAAGACTTGAGGAACTAAGAGATCCGGATTCACATATTTCCAAAGGATTAAAATATCCTTTATATAAATACCCCGAAAAGCTGGATAAATTGGAAGAAATTATGAGAGAAGCGCTTGAAGAGAACAAAGAAGGTTGGTTTTAATCTTTGCTATAATAAAAACTTGCAATATTTAAATAGGCGGTTGCCCCGTACCGTAAACGGGGCTTTTTTATTTATATGTATAATGCCATCTGGCGAGGTCGGACCTTGCCACAACCATAACACAACCTTAATTTCACCCCGCACGGAGTATGTTTTGTTATGGAGTGTTGAAATTCAGATTAGAATTCAAGGGGTTAATATTGCAATTTTATGAAATTTCCGGTATTTTACAGGAAGCACATTAAAGGAGGTTCAAACATGGCTGACTATTCACCCCCGGCACCTTCGGAAGAAGAGGTTGCTGAAAAAGAAAAAATTGAGGCTATAAAGCGCGCAAAGAAGATAGACGCGATGCGCGAGATGGGTTTTTCTATAGAACAGGCAAAAGGCTTGCTTGAAATGGGAGTTGAGCCCAAAGTAAGTGTTAAGACCGAATACAGAGAGAGAATACCCGGAAATGAACATTCAAAAATGATTTTTCTTCATCCTGATGAAGAAGGATGGGTTGTCCATAAGTACGAATGATCTCTTAAAACCCCGCAAAAGTGGGGTTTTTGTTTGGTATAATAAAGACATGTTATATCAATCTTTAATTATTTTTATAGGAGTAGTTGTGGGCTTCGTTGTAGCCACGGTTATATATGGCGGTTTTAAATACAGGAACATTACAGATGAGGAGGGCAACAAACCCGGTTTTTTACGTCGCGGCATAGTTGGCAGGCGTCAGGAAAAGAAAAAGCACAATGTGCAGAAGCTGAAGGAATATATAAATGATAAAAAAGAGGTAACAAACAACGAAGTTGAAAAACTTCTCAATGTTTCCGATTCCACCGCAACAAGATATTTAAACGAACTTAAAGATGAGGGTGTAATAGAGCAAGTTGGAGATACGGGAAGGGGTACTTACTACCGGAAAATAAACGGGTCACTGCAGTGACCCGTTTATTTTTTACCCGGACTTTAGGTTTAAGCACGCCTGTATAATGAAGATATGGTTAATACAACACCATTTTTAATTTTTTTGTCAATTTTGACAGAAGTTCATTAGCAAGGTAGTATTTACGAGTGCGTAATTACAATTAAGCGTATTTGTAAAATTATGGAAGTATCCCAAACAAAAAAGGAGGCACCAATGAAAGGCAACTCTCTCTTGGCAAAGTTTTTTACAGGTGATGTCAAAAAGAAATTGCAAAACGTCCGCACAACAAGCGGATTTACTATTGAAGATGTGGTTCGCTCGGGAACAGAAAACCCCGACAGCAGCATAGGTGTTTACGCGCCTGACGAGGAGTCATACAAGGTTTTTGGCGCGCTTTTTAATCCTGTGATAGAAGAGTACCACGGGCATACAGAGGATGATTTCCATAAAAATAATTTTAACGCGGATGAGCTGGACATAAGCAATCCGGACGAAGAAGGCGCTTTCATTGTATCTACGCGAGTAAGGGTCGGCAGAAATCTTAAAGATTTTCCTTTTAACCCGGGCATCTCCAGAAAGGAGCGTCTCGAGGTAGAAAGGCGTGTTGTTGAGGCCCTTGAGTCACTTGAGGGCGACTTGTCCGGAAAGTATTACCCGCTTTCCGGTATGAAGGAAGAGGTAAGAGAACAGTTGGTTGAGGACCACTTCCTTTTCAAACAGGGAGACAGGTTTTTGGAAAGCGCGGGCGTAAACCACGACTGGCCTGAGGGCAGGGGTATTTTCCACTCCGACGACAAGAAGTTTCTTGTTTGGGTGAACGAAGAAGACCAGTTGCGTATAATTTCCATGGAACAGGGTGGCGACATTTACTCTGTTTTCAACCGTCTTGCGAGAGCTGTTTCCGCTCTTGAGAAAAAACTTGAGTTTGCGTGTTCTGAAAAACTCGGATATCTTTCCAGTTGTCCGACAAATCTGGGAACAGCAATGAGGGCAAGCGTTCACATGAGTCTGCCAAAACTAAGCCAGCGGGACGGTTTTAAGGAGATGTGCGAAGAGATGGGTCTGTCTTGTTCGCGGAATTCATGGAGAGCACTCCGAGAGCGAGGGTGGAGTATATGACATCTCCAACAAGCGCCGACTCGGCGTTACAGAAGTTGAAGCGATAGAAGTACTCCATAGCGGAGTCAAAAAATTGATGGAAATGGAAAGTTCTTTAGCCACAGAAGAGGCATAAACGGGCAGTAGTTGTTTGAGTGCCGACAAGTAGTACATGTAAAAACACCGTTTTAAACGGTGTTTTATTTTTGTTGATGGCAGGCAGTTCAAATGCTACGATTAAACAATATGGAGATATTTTTAATATCAGTGATAACAATTACAGCATCTTTTGTAGGTACAGTGACAGGGTTTGGAATTGCGACCATACTGCTTCCTGTTCTTTTGCTTTTTTACCCTTTGCCTGCAAGCCTGCTCATATCAGGAATTGTACATATATTTAACGATATATGGCACATTAGTTTGTTTAAAGAAGGTATACGCTGGAAACTTATATTTGAATTCGGCATACCGGCATTTTTAGCTTCCATAATTGGCGCAAGTCTTGTCTTTAGTATTCCCGAAAATGCAACAGAAGTAATACTGGGAATATTTTTTATGGGTTATATAGTTCTTCTGCTTTTACACTCTAACTTTAAAATAAAACACAAGGCGTGGACAGCAGTTTTGGGTGGCGCGATATCAGGTTTTATCATAGGTATTTTTGGCGTTGGGGGCGAGATAAGAGCCGCGTTTTTATCCGCCTTTAATTTACCTAAAAAAGTTTACATAGCGACAATAGGCGCGATAGCACTTGTTGGAGACATCGCCCGCGTGGGAACTTATTTTTTTGGAGGAGTGAGAATTAGCGAGTCTCTGCTTTATGGAATGATTATATTTATATTTATGTCTTATTTGGGAGCCAGAATCGCGCGACGAGTTATGGACAAGATACCGCAGACTTACTTTAGAAATATAATTTTAATATTTCTGTTTATGATTTCCATAAAACTGCTGTTGTTTTAGGTTTATTGCCCCAGGTGTTTTCCTGCCATATAAACCAGAGATGCTATTATAAAAGCAGGTATTACCCAATCTACAAAATTTAAATACGTAGAAGCATTTTGGGGAGATATAAATTTCCAGAGTACGAACTCAAAAACAAACAGGCTTGTCATGGCTGTTGCCATTGTTGCAAAAGCCCCCGGGTGGTTTTGCGAGTATTTGAAGTATAAAGCAAAAATGCCTCCGAAAATAAGTACATCTACCGCGTAGTGGAAAATTACAAAAGACACTCTCGGCAAATCTTTTGCGAGTATAAATATAGCAAGGGCGGAAAGCCACCCCGCCAGGGTAATAATAAAAATTGTTATAGTTTGTACCATAAAATTTATTTATATTTATTTTTATAATAACTCACTTTATACAAAAACTAAAATGCATGTTTGGTGAATTTTTTTGAACTTGTTTGAGTTCAGCAGTATTTTAATGTAAAATCAACAACATGATACAACAAGAAGCTCTGGAGATTTTAAAAATGGGACACAGCGCATTCCTTACGGGGCAGGCGGGAAGCGGAAAGACTCATGTGTTAAACCAATACGTGGATTTTTTGAAGGAAAAGGATGCAAGTGTCGGCATTACAGCATCTACCGGAATAGCGGCTACCCACATTAACGGGATAACTCTGCACTCATGGACGGGCATGGGTATTTTGGACGATCTTACAAAAAAAGACATAGAGCGCATATTAAGAAAAAAACACCTGAATAAGCGGCTGAAAAATACACAAGTACTTGTGATAGATGAGATATCAATGCTTTCTGCCGCGCAGCTTGATGTCGCCGACCGCATTATTAGGGCATTTAGGGATAACGACGAACCTTTTGGCGGAATGCAGGTTGTTTTTTGCGGCGACTTTTTTCAGTTGCCCCCAATATCGCGCAACAATTATACTGATGGAGTACCTTTTGCGTACAAGAGCCGGGCATGGCAGGAACTTAACCCAAAAGTCTGCTATCTTGCGGAGCAGTTTCGCCATGAAGAGGGAGACCTTATTTCCGTACTGGATGCGATAAGAACGGGTGAGGTAACGGAAGATACTTTAGAACTTTTGCGCGGGCGTTATAGGGCGCGAATAAAAGGAACGCCGGAAGTTACAAAACTTTATACTCACAACGCGAATGTAGACAATATAAATAATAAACACCTCAAGGATCTTTTAGGAGAGAGCAGAGCTTTTTATATGCAAAGCTCAGGGTCGCGCAATTTGGCGGAAATTTTGGGCCGCAATCTTTTAGCGCCGGAAGAGCTGGAGCTTAAAAAGGATGCCTTGGTGATGTTTGTAAAGAACAATTTTGAAAAAGGATACGCTAACGGAACACTAGGCCGTGTTACTGAATTTAGTGATGGTCTGCCGATTGTAGAGACTAAGCAGGGCGAACTCATAGAAGTGCTTCCTGAAAAATGGAGTATTGAAGAAGATGGAAAAACAAAAGCGCAGGTTGAACAGCTTCCTTTGCGCCTTGCCTGGGCGATAACTATACACAAAAGCCAGGGAATGACTCTGGATGCGGCTGAAATTGATCTTTCCAGGTCGTTTGAACCCGGCATGGGTTATGTCGCTCTTTCCCGCGTCCGTTCCCTTGATGGCATACGCTTGATGGGTATAAACGATGTAGCACTCAGTGTTAATACAGAGGTTTTGGAAATGGACGCGAAGTTTAAAGAGCTTTCTCAAAAAGAGATAATAGAACTGGACCGTTTGAGTGAATATGAAAAACAAAAAAAATTGGAAAGATGGGAGGGCAGTACAAAAGGAACTGCTAAAAAAGTTGATACAAAAGAAGAAACCCGCCGTCTGATATCCGCGGGTAAGACAATAAAACAGATTGCCGGTGAACGAAGCTTAACTGAAGGCACAATAATAAGTCATGTAGAAAAACTTTTAGAAACAGGGGAGGATTTGGATATTTCACACCTAAATACAATTCCAGTGGAACGCTTTGATGCAATGCGTGAAGCTTTTTCAGATAAAGACAATCCTGAAATGCATTTATCGCCTGCCCGCCAAAAGTTGGGTAATGAATACTCATACGATGAACTCCGCCTCGCCAGACTTTTTTTAATGCGGGATAAAAAATAACCCCCCGCTCTTCTTGAGATTTTTTGTATATATGGTATGGTTTGTTCATCTTGAACTGCTTTTTGAAAGGAGGTTTGAAGATGGAACACTCAAAAGAAGTATCTATACTCTGGTTGCCTGAACAAGAAAGCGTGATAGAAGAAGCATGCCAATACGCGCTTATGGGCATTGATACATACGGTGCGATGCATCCCCATTCTGTTCTTAAAGTTCTTGAAAAAGGCGGATACACTGCAACAATTACAAACACAAAGGGACAAACAGCTCCTATTGTAGGTTTGGCAATGTGGCGCTTAGCGCGAGACAAAAGGATTAAGTATGTTCAGGGTCGTACGTACGTGTTAAGAGATACCGATTTACTTGAAGATGCGAGTATTGCTGAAAAACAGTTGGTAAAAATTTTTATAAACTTCGGTTCTATAGCAACCCCCGAAAACCTAAACAGGGCAGGGTGTATAGAAGGATTAGGCGAGAGAACAATATCGGATGTTCTTGAGGATTTTAAAAAAGTATCAAGGATTAAGACTTCTTTCTTTTTCTCACCTAATCGCAGGCTGTGGACAGTACGAAATTAAAGCACTTTTTAAAAAACAGAGCTAAGCTCTGTTTTTTGTTATAATAAGCGTATGGACATAAAGAGAAGAATTTATATATCGACATCAGTTGTTCTATGAGTTTTTAAGTAAAATAATATAAAACAAAAACATGAACCGATTAGACCGTTTAGCTATACTATCATCATTTGTCGCGCTTGGGCTTCTTTTTGCCGGAGGCGCTTACTATCTTAAGCAGATTACCAATGTCCCCGATGAGGCGCGGGATAACACGCAAAATGAGATAGAGAATACTCAAGAAGAACAAACACGTCGTTTTGTAGCATCTGAGTTTGGGTTTAGTTTTGAGTATCCGGCGGAGTGGGGTGATGTCATATTTACAGAAAATGATGGCGGTCAGGGCGGAACAAAGGCGACTGTTGAATTTTCCAATATTAACTGGTTTGTAATTGGCGGCGTATCTGAGGATTTTGCCGAAGGCAGGGGAGGCACACCCACAGATACTCAGGGGTTTGTAAACGAGGACGGCACCTATTTTTTTAAATTTATATCAACCGGCAGAGTTCCAGTGAGTCCCGTAAAATCTATAAACACCAATTTAGGAGAGGTAATAATAGTTGACCACAGAAGTTTTGTGGGCACAGAGGAGCCGGTAGGGCCTGTTATGACAGTCGGAGGAGGCAATTTAGGCGCGCTTGTAAACCTGTATGGGGAAACATACAGCGGAGTTATATTTTTAAATACAAATACAACACTTTTTACAGCAGCTGATTTTGAGAATATGTTAAAAACTCTTGAAGTTAAGTAGGGTAAAAATTTAAATTTATTTAGTAAATACAATACAAAAGGCCCGGCAATACGTTGCCGGGCCTTTTGTATTAGCAGGATTTATACTAATTTATAATCCAGCATTTTTTGGTCTATATCTCCTCCTATAACCTTTATTTTTACAGAGTCGCCGATAGTGTACTTCTTTTTGGTTCTTGTACCTACCAGCGCGTAGTTTTGTTCGTCCAGCTCGTAAAAATCATCCTGCATGTCACGAGTTCGTACAAGCCCTTCGGATTTTGTAGTATTTTCCTGTATAAACATTCCCCAGTTAAATATACTAATTATTATTCCTTCAAAAACCTGCCCCTTCTTTTGAAGCATATATTCTATCTGTTTGTATTTTATAGAGTTTCGCTCCGCTTCCATCGCGTTTATTTCTTTATGCAGGAGGCTGTCAAGTATTTTTTTATACTTTGGCTCTGCTTTTTTGGGAACGGGTCGCTCTTCAAGGTATGCCTGAAGAAGTCGGTGTACTGTTAAGTCGGCGTACCTGCGTATTGGGGATGTAAAGTGAGTATAGGTATCCAGCGCGAGTCCGTAGTGCCCTTTGTTTTCTGTGGAGTAAACAGCTTTTTCCATGCCTCGCATTGCTATGGTCTCTACAAGGTACTCTTCATTTTTGCCCTTCACAGCGGCAAAAAGATTATTGAGCTCCTTGGTTGTTAAAGCTTTTGTAGGAGTTTCCAAGTCATACCCCAAAGCCCCGAGAAAGTTAAAAAGATCATCAATGTTTTTGTGTTCGGGGGCATCATGGTTTCTAAAAACGCCGAAACCGACTCCTTTTTTGATTTGTTCTTTAAAGTATTCGGCAACCTCCCTGTTTGCGAGTATCATAAACTCTTCTATAAGTTTATGTGTGTGTAGTTCCGCTTTTTTATATATGCGTATAGGTTTTCCGGATGAGTCAAGTTCAAACCGTATCTCTATCTGGTCAAATTCCAGTGCTCCGCGTTGTTTTCTTTGTTCTTGAAGTTTCTTGCTTATTGAATCAAGATAGTAAAGTTCGTTTGCGTGTTTTCCTTCATTTTTATCTATAACCTGCTGTGCTTCTTCGTATGAAAACCTCGTATCGGGATGTATTACTGTTTTTCCAAACCATCTCTCTGTCACTTTGCCGTCCGCGGTCATTTTCATAACAACAGAAAAGGCGAGCTTGTCCTCTCCGGGGTTTAAACTGCATATATCGCTGGACAACTCCTCCGGCAACATCGGAGATGTCCTGTCCACAAGATATACGGAAGTTCCTTTTTGACGCGCTTGTAGGTCCAAAGGACTGTCCTCCTTTACGTAGTGGCTTACGTCGGCTATGTGTATTCCAATTTCAAATAAATTATCATCCAGTTTTTTAACAGACAGAGCGTCGTCTAAGTCTTTGGCATCAGAAGGGTCAATTGTGAAAGTAGGTGTACTTCTTAGGTCTCTTCGGGATTCTATCTCCGCTTCCGGTATTGGTTTTGCCGCCCGTTGCAGGTCTTTTGCTTCTTTTACTACTTCTTTTGTAAAGCCCGGCTGGTAGCCGCTTTCCAGGAGTATAGACTGCATCTCTACATTGTTGTCTCCTTTTTTACCCAGTATTTGTGTTATCTCTCCCGACAGGTTCTTTTTTGCGTCACCCCAGTTTGTTATTTTCACTACAACTTTGTAGTTGTCTTTTATATCTTTTGACCGCGCGTCCGGTATAAATATATCCGACTGCATGCGTGAATCGTCCGGTATCACAAAAGCAAAGTTCTTTTTAGGGTCTTTTTTATCTATTGTGCCTATAAATTCTGTTTTTGCCCGCTTAAGTACACTAACCACTTCACCTTGGATTCTTGTGTCGTGTATGTTTTTGGGAAGCAGCGCTATTTCCACTTCGTCTCCATGGAGGGCTGTGTTTAGGAACTGAGTTTGTATCTGCACATCCTGTTCAATGCCTTCTACGGTTACATAACCAACATTGTTTGAGGCAATATGAATGGTACCGCTAAAACGTGAAGACCCCTGTCCTTTTGTGTGTTGTTTTTTATCTTGTCCTGAGCTTGCCGAAGGGCCTGCCGAAGGATCTTGTTCTGTTTTGTGTGAATTAGGTTTTTTGTAATGCTTTGCCATCTTTTCTTTTTACTATACATTGCCCGTAACGTACAGCTTCTTAGATTGCTTTTTTAAAATATTAATGGTATAGTATGCATAGCAACACATTGGTAGAAAGGGTGTGATAACTAATGTGGACCATAGACAGAATAAAGAGAGTTGCGGGGTCAGGTTTTTATCCCGCAATAACTCTTCCGAGTTATGCCAGTAAGGTTGGTGGAATGAAGTGCAAAATTCCCCGCCTTGCACGTCGTGGAGATGCGATTCTTCACAAAGCGGTTATCGATTACCGCGCGCGAGAAAAAGATAAGGGGGTGAAAAATATTCCCGGAAATCCTGACTTTGAGAGCGCCAAGACGCTCTTCAAAGTAGCTATCATCCTCGGCCTTCACGAGGTCGTAAGGATGTCCCCGGAACACAGGGAGGAGTTTTTGGAGCTTGCTTCGCAGGAAGAGCCCACGAAGCACATTATGCGCAACCTTTCAGAGCCCTTGGAAGCTCTGATTGGTGTAATTGAATACAGTGCGGGATACGATACTGCCATAGATTTTATTCACGACAATGTCATAGAGACTGTTATCAGGGACATTCAAGTGGATACAAGTTCTGCACTGCTTAACTCATTGCAGAATGAGCTCATTTTGATCCTTTAAAAGGGAGGCGCGACGCAGGTCGCGCCTTTTTCTTTGTACGGTATTTATACAACGCATCAGATAAAATTTTCTTACACGATACCCATTAACACCAACAAGGATAGTAACAACAGACTTCCTGCCGCTATGTCTTTTTTGTGTGGTATCTTTTTTAGTCTCTCCGATGAGTATATAACAAAAAAAATGAGAACGGCGGTTGCCGCGCTCACGCCCGCAAGCGCGAATATTTTTTCCAAAAAAGTAGTATCTATAAAAAGAGGAGCAAGAGCTACAATGTCATCTATTGTCATTATGAATGATATAACAAATCCCGCACCCATAAGCCGTAAAAATCTTTCAGTGGACATAGGACGTCTTAATTTGTAATCTGCCTTTTTGCTTATACGTCCTTTGAAAACATCAAAATATACAACAGCCGCAAGTAGTAATATAAGTCCGGATACAACATACCGAGTGTATAGAAGTTTATCCAGGAATGCCGAGAAAAAATACGCAATGGTTACTGCTGTTGCGACAGCCAGCACATTTCCTAAAGAAAAAGCAATTTTACCTTTTCTGCGCCGGGTTAAGTTCGCGCTTATGGGTATGCGCGTCAGGGTATCATCAAGGCTTGTTATAAATTGTATAAAAAATCCGAGTAAAAGGTATTTTATCATGGTTCGTGTATGGTCTATTTATTATATACATGATAGAAATAAAAGGAAATTTTTACATGTTTTTATGTTAGAATTTTAATAGTATGAAAAGAGTTTATAAATTTGTCCTTGTTTCCGTGTTTTGCGCGTTTTTACTTACGCCGTTTTTCACATTCGCGCAGCACATGCACGATGCTAATATTACGACCTTAAGAGCTGTGGTTCTTCGTGTTGTGGAAGAAAATACACGCGAAGTAGAAGGAACGGGGGTTATGTCAACCTACCAGATAATAGAAGCCCGCATTCTGGAGGGAGAAAGAGAGGGAGAGACAATTTCGCTGGAAGACGATTTTATAAGGCTTAAAGAAGGTGATAAGTTTTTTTTGAATATTCTTCAGCTTGATGACGGGAGCGAAATTTACTCCATAGGAGATTTTGATAGAAGGGGAGTTATGCTTTTGTTTTTTGCAATTTTTGTAGTGGCTGTTATAGCGCTCGGCAAGTGGGAAGGCGTGCGCGCTCTTATCTCTTTGGGCGGAGCTTTTCTGGTTATATTATACATTCTTGTACCCGGCATACTTGGAGGCAGGAATCCTGCAGTGGTAAGCGCTCTTGTGGCAATTGTCGTTCTTGTGTTTGTTATATATTTTACACACGGGCTCAACAGGAGATCTCACGCCGCTCTTTTAGGCGCGGTATCCTCCGTTATTTTTACTGTATTTTTAGCCTATGTCGCCGTGGATATGGGACACCTGTCCGGCTTTACGGATGAGGCGGCATCTTTTTTAAACATACAAACAAAAGGGGAGATAAACTTTAGCGGGCTTCTTTTGGGTGCCATGATAATAGGTATTTTGGGTCTTTTGGATGATATTGCAATAACACAGGCATCAGCTGTTGAGGAGCTTTATTCCGTAGCTCCGGACATCAGTGAGCGCGAGGTATTTACAAGGGCTTTGCGTGTAGGTCGGGGACATGTCAGCGCTCTTGTAAACACCTTGGCATTGGCATATACGGGTACTTCACTCGCCTTGCTTCTTTTGTTTTTCCGGGTGCCAACTTCTATAGATATGCTTATAAACAGAGAGATATTTGCTACCGAGATACTACGTATAATAGTAGGTAGCATAGGTATAATATTAACTGTTCCGATAACAACACTACTGGCAGTCTGGTTTTTGCGTAATAAAGATATAAAAAATTATGAAAAATAAAAAAATTATTTATACAATTGTGACAACAGTATTAGCGGGTGTTCTAATAGGTTTGTTTTTCACGGTTAGTAATCAAGACTTAGATGTAGAGAACAATAAGCTAAAGGTGGCGGCAACCATTTTTCCGCTATATGATATTGTGAGTAATGTAGCGGGGGACTCTGTTGATGTTGAACTTCTTTTACCCTCCGGTGCCTCCCCTCATTTTTATGAATTTACACCCAGGCAGCTGGCCGGACTTTC